>CASBRC010000433.1 GCA_949128015.1 Synechococcales cyanobacterium PMM_0003 | reverse complement strand
TTGCACTGCAAAAAAAACCAAAAAGCTGTAGTGCACGCGCAGCCTGCGCTACAGCTTTTTGGTTTTTTTTGCTATTTCTCATCCCAAGCTCTCATTTTCCCAGGATTCATCAATCCATAAGGATCGACCTGACGCTTGAATTCTAAATGATCATAGTTAATCGCTTTCATGCCACCATCTTCCAAAATGTAGGTGTGAGGATTGGCAATGAAAACACCATGCTCTTCGTGGATGGCAATAATTTCATTCATTCGCGCCTCAGTCGTGTACCGCACAAGTTGAATCGCCGCAGGGATCACAACGCCATTCATACGAATATATTCTAAATGCATAATTACTTCATTAGGAAAGCGATCGCGCATTGCTTCCACTGCTTCTACATTTAGAAATAGACTTTGTAAATAGGTGATAGAAGTATCGATACTGCGAGCGTGGAGAGTTGTATGATTCCAAGAAAATTCGACTAAGCTAATCCCTTTGCTTGCTTCAGCCGCGCTCTTTTCATAG
Source organism: Synechococcales cyanobacterium PMM_0003 (assembly GCA_949128015.1). Classification (GTDB taxonomy): domain Bacteria; phylum Cyanobacteriota; class Cyanobacteriia; order Pseudanabaenales; family Pseudanabaenaceae; genus Pseudanabaena. The sequence goes on along the minus strand of CASBRC010000433.1, from coordinate 4,585 downwards.
CAAAGAGTACCTTTAAACTCGCGCACGAGATCGCGCAGAGGAGCCAGATCTGGTTCAGAAACAAGCATCAGCGCACAGTGAGAACCAGACGGAATAGAACTATGGAGTGCTGCAAAATAGGAGGGAATCGGATCTTCACAGACACAAATCATCTTTTTGAGAATGCCATCACTATTTCCCAAAGCCAAACCAAAACGAGCTGCGGAACTAAAATCGGCAAATGATGCAATGCATTCTGCCCAAGGATAAGCAGGTGCAAGGGGAATTTCTAATTCTGTAATAATGCCGTTAGTGCCGTAGGCATGATTGACCTTCTGTACATCATCGCCTCGCAGTTCTATTACCCTCGGTTCATCTTCGAGCGTGACTACCCGCACTGCTCTCAAATTACCGCGATCGCGTAACTGTCCATAGAGAACTGAGCCGATCCCGCCGCTACCCCCAGCGATAAATCCGCCCACAGTCGCACTACGAAATGTTGAGGGAACCATTCGCATTTCCCAACCGATCGCTCTCGCTTGTTTATCCAGTGCTGCAATTTTAATTCCCGACTCCACCCGTGCCAGTCCTGCCTCTAAGTGGCGGATAGCATTCATCTTGGTCATGTCTAAGATTGCACCACCCTTTAAGGGCATACATTGACCATAGTTTCCTGTCCCACTCCCGCGCACGGTTAAAGGGATTTGGTGCTTTGCACAGGCGCGGGCGATCCGAATCACTTCGGACTCATCGCTAGGACGCAGGACAATATCGGCGACTTTGCCAGCCAGTAAGGGGACAAGGATGGGACTAAAATGATAGTAATCTTCGGACAGTTTGGCGACTTGACTAGGATTTGCGATCGTTTCAATTCCTGTTAGATCGGCGGTGAATACGGATAAGTTCATAGAGATAAGGTTAAAAAGGCGAAAAATTTAACTTTTTACTGGGAATATTTCAGTAAATGGCTAAGCGTTGATCTAGTCACTACTAATATAGCAATCTAGCTAAGGATCGCGAACGAAATAACTTATCTGCTTCTATCGGAAACTCATCAACATCAAGCGATCGCATTTCCCCAGATCCCGATCGCATTTCACATCAACAAAACTGCGATCGCCTACAACAAACTTAAGAAGATAATCATTTACTCTCAAATAATTTATAGATACGGTAAATATAACAAATATGTTACTATCCTTGTATGTCGTGGAATATTGAGTACGCTTACCGTGATGTTGAGAAGTTCATTCTCGACTTACCGCCCAGTTTGGCTGCAAAATACTTCCGTCTTACTGATTTGATGCTGGAATTTGGTTCCAATCTTGGAATGCCACATTCACGGGCTATGTCTGATGGCTTGTTTGAGCTTCGGGTTAAGGGACATGAAGGTATTGCTAGGGTCTTTTACTGTACGGTTGTCGATAAGCGCATCGTAATGCTTCATGGATTTATAAAAAAGTCGCAAAAGACTCCTACCAAAGAGTTGAAAGTTGCCCGATCGCGTTTGTTGGAGGTTAAAAACAATGAATCACTCTGAATTAAAAGCTAAGGCTCTATCTAATCCTGAAACTCTTGCGGCTTATGAAAGTATGGATGTTGAGTTTTCACTATTGCGGCAAATGTTGGCTGCTCGTGAGAAGGCTGGGTTGTCTCAGGCTCAGGTGGCTAGTCGGATGGGAACTAAGGCTACGGCAATTACCCGATTGGAGTCATCGCTGAGTAGTGGTAAGCATTCGCCTTCTCTAATAACTTTACGGCGTTATGCTCAGGCTGTAGGGTGTGAGTTAGAGGTGAAGTTAGTCAAGTCTAAAAGTCTTTGAGAGTAATTGTTTTTTTGGGGGGGGGCGATCGCAAATCGCCTTTCCCCACATCCACAGCCCGATCGCACTTCACATCAACAAAACTGCGATCGCTACTTTGGTAGTGACTCTTGATGAATATTGCCTTTTAAACTAGACTAAACTTGCGTTTGCGATGGTGGTTTTGTGAATCAGTTAGCGACCTCATTGCTGGATCGGATCGTACAAAGATTGGTTTCTGGTTTCAATCCCGAACAAATCTTTCTGTTTGGTTCCTATGCCTATGGTGAACCAAATGAGGATAGCGATCTAGATTTATTGGTGATCATTTCCCAGTCAACTCAGCCTCGTTATCGAAGAGCTAGTGAGGCTTATAGGTATTTACGCGGTATTTCTATGCCTACTGATGTAATTGTAATGACAAGAGAAGAGGTTGACAAAAAAATAAATGTTCGTAGTTCTTTGGTGAATCGCATTATTCATGAAGGCATAATCCTCTATGGAGCATGAACATTGTCATGAAATTCAGCAGTGGTTGCTGAAGAGTCGGCGAGATTTACAAGCGGCTGAGTTGTTATTTCAAAATCAGCTTTTTGACGTTGTTGTTTATCATTGCCAGCAATCTGCCGAAAAATCCCTGAAAGCTTATTTAACGTATCGCGAGGTTGTTTTTCAGAAAACCCATAATCTCAGCGTTTTATTACAAGGTTGTCTAGTTTTTGAGCCTGATTTTGAAATTTTGCGAGTTTCCGCAGAAACTTTAACTCCGTTTGCAACTGAGTTTCGCTATCCAGGGGATGTTATTGAACCTTCTCAGGATGAGGCTGCGGAAGCTTTAGAGATGGCTGATTTAATTCTAAATTTTGTGGTTCAATTATTGCCAGATGAGGTTCTTAGCAACAAGTAGAATCGGGAAATACAGGCAAAATCATAGCGATCGCATTTCTCCACATCCACAGCCCGATCGCACTTCACATCAATAAAACAGCGATCGCAAATCGCCTACAACAAGCTCGAAAAAGAGATCGCATTTCCCCACATCCACAGCCTGATCGCACTTCACATCAATAAAATTGCGATCGCGAATCGCCTAGAACAAGCTTGGGAAAATAATCATTGAGGCGATGATCGCCTTGAGACATATTTTCTAGTACACTGAAAGCGATAAATTTCAATCCTTGAGTTTGTGTCAGCAAGAGATATCTACCATAACACTGTCAAAACGGCTCTAGAGAAAGATGGTTGGACGATTACGCACGATCCTTTTCCGTTGCAAATTGGGAAAAAGAGGCTGTCTGCGGATTTGGGTGCAGAGCGTCTGATTAGTGCTGAAAAAGGGATTCAAAAAATTGTTGTTGAGGTGAAAAGTTTTGTTGGTCAGTCTGATGTCAAAGATTTAGAACAGGCTTTAGGGCAATATGTTCTATATCGCCAAATTCTCAACGAGACAGGAATCGAGCGAGATCTTTATCTTGCAGTTTCTCGCTTAACTTTTAATAGTGTATTTACGATACAATTAGGGCAGATTTTACTTACAAACCAGATTATTAAATTAGTTGTTTTTGATGATGAAAGTGAGGCAATTGTGCAATGGATACCCAATTAAAATATCGAGGAGTCATTAGGAACGTACTGCAAAGTCACGCTGATTATCGTGCTTCTCTTCCTGATGCCTATACTTCTCAAGTTCTATTTGACGATGAACGAGGACAATATTTAGTTTTAGACATTGGCTGGAATGGGGATCAGTATCTTCATTCTGTACCTATTCACCTTAGTTTAATTGGCGATAAAATTTGGGTTCAGTGTGATGATACTGAAGAGGGGATTGTCAATGATTTGACAGATGCTGGGGTTACTAAAAATGATATTGTTCTTGGATTTCGCCATCCTAAAGTTCGACAATATACAGGGTTTGCTGTTGCTTAATTAGTAAGCGATCGCCTTTCCCACATCCACAGCCCGATCGCATTTCACATCAATAAAATTGCGATCGCATTCTAAACAATAAATCGTAAGAACATAGGTCAAATGCACTTGGGCTACTATGCTTTACAATTGTACTGTCGAGCAAATTTGTTGGCATCATATTTATGGACAGAATCTCGGTCAATCCTCAAGTACACTTTGGTAAACCCTGTATAGCGGGTACAAGAATTACTGTGCAGAATGTGCTTGAGTTACTTAATGAAGGTCTTTCCTTTCGAGAAATAATCCAAAACTACTATCCAGATCTTCAGATTGAAGACATTCGTGCTGCGCTCAAATACGCTATTGCTTTGATATCGTCTGAAGAAATTAGCTTGATATCTGCATAAAGATGAAATTTTTAATCGATCAGGATGTTTATGCTGCGACGGCAAAGTTCTTAGCAGATAACCTGCATGATGTTGTTCTTGTTCGTCAACTTGGACTTTCAGAGGCTAAAGATGAGGAGGTTCTCAAAACTGCACAAGATTTAAACCGCATTTTAGTTACACGAGATAGGGACTACGGAAATCTTATTTTTGTGAGGGCGCTTGGGTCGGGTGTTATCTATCTCCGAATTTTACCAAATACTGTAAATTCAGTCCATTCTGAACTAGCAAGAGTTCTACAAAATTATTCGGAGCAGGAATTGACTGGAGCTTTTGTTGTCGTTGAGCCAAATGGATATAGATTTAGAAAGCCATTTTCGTAGAGAATTTATAGCTGATCGCCTTTCACCACATCCACAGCCCGATCGCACTTCACATCAATAAAATAGCGATCGTGATCGCCTACAACAAATTTAAAAACATAATCATTGAGGTGATCGCATTGAC
>CASBRC010000432.1 GCA_949128015.1 Synechococcales cyanobacterium PMM_0003 | reverse complement strand
TTTCTCTGCGATCGGCAAAGAGATTCTTCTCAAAACCTAGTACTTGCAGCTACTAAACTCTCAGAAGCCAGTTTTGCCAAAATATGGGATAACCCAGAAGACGCAGCTTATGACGACCTATAACTTCGGCGATGTGCTGTTAGTGCCATTTCCTTTTACCGATCAAACTACAACCAAAAGAAGTAGCGATCGCATATCTCTTATTTAAAAAGCGATCGCAGATCTTGTAGAGTTCTGAAAAATGTAACGCGACTTCTATATGCCTGTATCATTGACCAATCAGTGCGTTACGCGATCTTTTGGATGCGATCGCAATTTGATTTTGGTAAAGGGCGATCTCGTTACCTTTTCTTATACAATACGGAAAAACATGCAAGATACTGCCGAATATATTTGTGCTTTTTGTGGAGAGAGTAATTCAACATTTGTTGATTTTAGTGCTGGATTAACTCAGTCTTATGTGGAAGATTGTCAAGTTTGCTGTCAACCAAATGTACTTTATGTACAAATTGATGAAGAAACACTAGATATTGAAATCAGTAGTGAACCAGAAAGCTAACCCGCAAATCAAATCAAATCAAATCAAATAAAGTAAAGTAAAGTAAAAGCCAAATATGTCTTGGCGGGCGAAGCCCGCCGAGGCATATTTATTTAGAGAACGCTAGCCAATAAGGCTTTCTGAGCATGAAGACGGTTCTCGGCTTCATCCCAAATGCGTGATTGCGAGCCTTCCATTACTTCATCAGTAATCTCTTCGCCACGATGGGCGGGTAAGCAATGTAATGCGATCGCATTTTTATCTGCCAACGCCATCAGTTCTGCATTCAACTGGTATGGCTGAAAAATGGGGATTCTATCCTCAGCTTCAGACTCTTGCCCCATACTTGCCCACACATCGGTATAGAGAACATGAGCCGCTTGTGATGCTAGTTTAGGATCGTCAGTGACGATGACTTCAGAATTTATCGCTAAAGCTTTTGCTTGAGCGACAACGGCGGGATCAGGGGTAAAACCCTTGGGTGAGGCGATACGAACATTCATCCCAACAAGGGCGCAGCCAATCATCAGGGAATGAGCCATATTATTGCCATCACCAAGATAGGTGAGGGTTAAGCCTTTTAGAGAACCAAAATTTTCTAACACAGTTAACAAATCTGCGAGAACTTGGCAAGGATGCTCTAAGTCACTCAGGGCATTGATAATTGGCATTTTCGAGAACTTAGCAAAAGTCTCTAATTCTGCTTGCTCGAAAGTACGAATCGCTAAAACATCTAAATAGCGATCGAGTACTCTAGCGGTATCTTCTATCGGTTCGCCGCGACTAACTTGCGTTACATTTGGATCGAGGTCGAGTACATGTCCCCCCAATTGGTGCATGGCGACTGTAAAACTAACTCTTGTTCTTGTTGATGCTTTGCGAAAAAGTAAGCCAAGGGTTTTGCGTTGAAAGTCAAATTGGACTTCCCCAGCTTTGAGTTGCTTGGCAAGCATCAGCAACTCTTGAATTTCACTTGGTTGCAAATCTGCCAAACTAAGAAGATCGCGTCCCTGAAGGTTTCCCATTGTTGTTAGTTAGAAAAGACTTGTAATGACTGTATCATCAACTTACAGCGCAAAGCGCTGATCATAAACCCAGCTTCTAGAGAAATGTATGAAGTTAAGCTTCTCAAAACTAAACATATTTAATATTCCTAAGCATTATTACCTTTGGATATTGATCGGGCTTGCGGGTTTAGTTTTGGCAAGCGAGATTGTGGCGCGACTAGTTGCCGAAATTTTATGGTTTCAAGAGATGGGCTATCTGCCGATGTACTTGCTGAGACTTGCAGTGCAAGTTGGGTTGGGAAGTACGGTATTCGCGATCGCAATGGTCTACCTATTTAGAAATCTCCAAATTGCCCAAAAGCTGAAATATGATGATTTACCTGATAATACTGACCGTCAAAATCTAAAATCACGAAAGCGGATACTTCCTGAATTATCTAAGTCTGAATCATCTAGGTCTGAATCATCTAGGTACATACCCACATCGCTGCGGTTGCGTTGGCTATTGCCGCTAGTTCTGAGCTTGAGTCTGCTGATCTGTTTGCTGGTAATTCATTATGGGCAAATTGCGATCGCGCAATGGCAACCTTTATCGCAACCATCATTGCAACTACCAAGTATTGCCCCAATCACGCCTTTGCTATTTCGACCAGAGCTGATTGCTCAATTGGTAATTCAGGTATCAAGAGAGAGGATCTTGGCAATAGTTACTATTGCTGTGGCAATCGCTTTGTTGATTTATCCCAAGGTTTTACTTAAGGCGATCGCAGTTTTGATCAGTGTGTTCACGGCTTGGGTGATCTCACGGCAATGGATGAAAATTATTCCTTACTTTCAGCCAACGAGTTTTGATCGCACTGAACCAGTTTTTAACCAAGATCTTAGTTTCTATATCTTTAATCTGCCTACTTTAGAAATATTGGAATTTGCGCTAGTTGGGATCTGTCTATATGGGTTTATTGCCGTGCTTTTGACCTATTTGCTATCGGGTGGGAGCCTCAGTGAAGGCAAATTTATCGGAATCTCGCGCGAACAGCAAAGACATCTCTATGGGCTAGGCGGTGTAATGATGCTGGTGATTGGGTTTAGCTATTGGTTAAATCGCTATGAGCTTTTATATTCAACACGCGGAGTTTCTTATGGGGCGAGCTATACTGACATTGTCGTGCAGTTGCCAGTCTATACGGGGCTGAGTATTCTGGCGCTTGCGATCGCAGTTTATTTGATTTTACGAACAATTAAATTTCCGCGTAAACCAGCTAGCCGTAAGCCAGTAGTTGCGGGTTTAGTAATTTATCTAACCATGGCGGTTGGGCTAGGAGTAGGATTGCCGATCGCAGTGCAATCCTTAATCGTGCAGCCCAACGAATTAGCTCGCGAGCAGCCTTACATTCAACGCACGATCGCTTTAACTCGCGAAGCCTTTGGACTAGAAATTATTAACTCTCAAGTTTTCAATCCACAGGGTAAATTAACGCAGCAATCAATTCAAGACAATGATTTAACGATTCGCAATATCCGCCTTTGGGACAAACAACCATTACTAGCCACCAATCGTCAACTTCAACAAATCCGTCTTTATTACAGTTTTCCTGATGCCGATATCGATCGCTATACGATTAATGAAGAGAAGAATTCTAAAACTCCCGCTAGTCAGCAACAGGTACTGATCGCCGCGAGAGAATTGGACTATGAGGCAGTTCCTCAAGAAGCGCAAACTTGGGTAAACCAACATTTGATTTATACCCACGGCTATGGCTTTACTCTCAGCCCTGTCAATCGCGTTGGTGCAGGTGGACTGCCTGAATATTTTGTCAAAGATATTGGTGTTACTGAAGGTACTTCACTCACCACTTCTAGCGAAGCAGTGAGAGAAAGTATTCCCATTGGAAAGCCCCGCATTTATTACGGAGAGAATACCGATACCTATGTGATGACTGCCACAAAAGTTAAGGAACTAGACTACCCTAGCGACAATGAAAATGTATACAACATTTATGATGGACACGGTGGTGTTTCGCTGGATTCGTTCTGGCGGCGGATGCTATTTGCCAAATATCTGAATGACTGGCGCATGGCAGTCACGCCTGAATTTCTACCTGAAACCAAGTTGCTATTTCGGCGGAATGTCGTGCAAAGGATTAAGGCGATCGCGCCATTTTTGCGTTACGACAACGATCCGTATTTAGTTGCGGCAAATGCTCAATCTCAAGCAAACGATCCAAGTAAACTCTTTTGGATTGTTGATGCTTACACAACTAGCGATCGCTTTCCCTATTCTGACATTGGCAAAGAAGGAATTAATTATATTCGTAACTCGGTCAAAGTCGTAATTGATGCTTATCACGGCACGGTAAAACTTTACATTGCTGATCCTAGCGATCCGATAATTAACACATGGGCAAAGATATTTCCTGATTTATTTCAGCCACTAAGCGCGATGCCAGAA
>CASBRC010000431.1 GCA_949128015.1 Synechococcales cyanobacterium PMM_0003 | reverse complement strand
GCTATTTGACTCAAAATCTACCCGCAGAGCCTCTGGATGCGCTAACAAGGGCTTCAGCAAAAAACTAATTAAGGCGTTGTAGTCTGGCACAAGTTTAGATCGGCACAAATTTTAGAATTAAGCGTTAACGAGATCGAATACCTTCGCTTTTTCGAGAATGCGACGTACTGTGTCAGTAGGTTGAGCACCTTGCTTAATGCGAGTAACGATCGCAGGTACATCAAGTGTGGTTTCTTTGGTGCGTGGGTTATAGAAACCAAGTTCAGCGAGGGGACGACCATCGCGACGGCTGGTGCTGTTTACGGCAACGATGCGATAGCTGGCTTCAAACTTTTTGCCAAATCGCTTTAATCTCAACTTCATCATGGGTTTATGGCTCTAGTTTCTGGTAGTAATCTAGTTCAATACTATTTGGATATTTTAGCAGGCTTATCAATATAACATTATTTTATGCTTTAAATCGTAGATAATATAATCGTTATCTACGATTCAAACCAGTGTCCTTTTTTCGTCAATACATTGCGCCAATTATTATCTTTGCAGTATTTTTATTTACGCTAGTACTGGTTAGCTCACGCGCTTTTTTACCAGACGATATGGTTGCGCCTGCTCCTGTTGGTGTGATTTCATCGCATAGCTTTATCTCATAAAGCTAACGACTATGACTGAACTTACTTGGCAGCGACGACATGTGATCTCGCTGGCTGATTTTACACCGAATGATTATGAAACGGTCTTGCAGACAGCCGTTAGTTTTTTGGAAGTATTGTCGCGCCGCAATAAAAAAGTGCCAACCTTGCAGAGCAAAGTTGTCGCCAATTTGTTTTTTGAATCTTCGACACGCACTCGCAATAGCTTTGAACTTGCCGCTAAAAGACTCTCGGCTGACACCTTAAATTTTGCGCCTGGGACTTCTTCACTCTCAAAGGGTGAAACGATTCTGGATACGGCGCGGACCTTTCTGGCGATGGGTACGGATATTATGGTGATTCGCCATCAGTCGGCGGGTGTGCCTCTAGCGATCGCCCGCGATATGGATGCGCTCAGTGGCAAAGTGGCGATCTTAAATGCTGGTGATGGTAAGCATGAACATCCATCTCAAGCATTACTGGATTTGTTGACGCTTTGTATGTATCTCAATCCCAAGGCTCCAACTGCCAAAGATCTTAAGGGTAAAAAAGTTGCGATCGTTGGCGATATTTTGCATTCACGAGTAGCGCGATCGAATCTCTGGAGCTTGCTCACCAATGGGGCAGATGTGCATCTGGCTGCGCCACCAACATTATTACCGCCAGAGTTTGCTGAATATGGCGCAAAAATTCATTACGCCCTTGAGCCTGCTCTTGAGGATGCTGATTTTGTGATGACTTTACGTTTACAGATGGAGCGTATGGGACAATTCCTAATTCCTAGTTTACGGGAATATCATGCGCGGTATGGAATCACTCGCGATCGCTTAGCTAAATGTGCGCCCAATGTCCAAGTGTTGCATCCTGGCCCCGTTAATCGTGGTGTGGAGATTAGCTCTGATCTAATGGACGATCCCCGCTTGAGCTTAATCGATAAACAAGTGACTAACGGCGTGGCTGTGAGGATGAGCTTGTTATATTTGCTTGGTACGGCGATTTAAAACAAAATCAATAAAAGCATCGATTTACGATGCTTTTATTGATTTTGAGTAGTGTAGAGATTGAGGCTATGTCAAATATCAGAATTGTGTTAGTCGAGACGGCGGGGGCGCGGAACCTTGGCTCAGTGGCGCGAGTAATGAAAAATTTTGGGCTGTCGGAATTGTGGCTGGTGAATCCAAAATGCGATCGCACTAGTGAAGAAGCTCAACATATGGCAGTCCATGCGCCAGAAATCTTAGAAAACGCCAAAATTGTTGATAGTGTGCCAGCAGCCTTAGTCGGTTGTCATCGGGCGATCGCCACCGCAGGTCGTATTGATCAGGGTGAAATGAAGGTAACCAACCCTCCCAAAGGTTTAAGTTGGTTAATGCAAGCTGAAATTAGCGCGATCGTGTTTGGGGCAGAAGATCGCGGCTTAAGCAATGCCGAAATTCAGCATTGTCAGCAGGTGATGCGAATCCCCGTCAATCCCGACTATCCCTCGCTAAATCTTGCCCAAGCAGTAGGTATTTGTTGCTATCAATTGCAACTGTTAAAAGCAAATTTTAGAGAAAATCCCCCATGTCAAGAAAATTTGACTAGCCAAATCGCGCAAGATTTGATAGAGTCAGCACCCATAGACCTTGCTACCCGCGCAGACCTAGAAGCTTGCTACCAACAACTTGAAGCAGTATTGCTCAAGATCGGCTATGTTTACCCACATACCGCCGTTCATCGGTTGCGAAAATTTCGGCATATCTTTGATCGTGCAAATCTGAGTCCATCGGAAGTTGCCATGCTGCGAGGGATTTTGCGTCAAGTTAATTGGGCTACGGCTCATCTTGATTAACTTTCAAATGATTTACTGTGTAGATCATTTGAAAATATCTGTAGAGACATTTTTGTATCGGAGTTATAAATCGCAGTGGAACCCAGAAACTTTTCATCGCCTGACGCTACCGAAAAAAATCGAGAAGCGCGTTTAAATAAGTTGCGCGAGCGTCGCGCCAAGGCTGTGACAAGCAATAGTGACTCTGTTCTCCGCCCGATTAATCCTGAAGCTAAAACTCGTGTTGGACGATCGCCAGAGCCAATGAGATTGCCAGAACCAATCGTAGATAATCGATTTAGTGGTCGTGTTGAGGGGCGCACATCTGAAAATAAAGTAAGACCTCTACCTAACCGTCAAGGTCGTGTCGAAGCGCGTTCAGAGCAACGTCCCGAAAATCGTGCTGACAAAAGAATTGAGCTAAGACCACGCAAAAAAGCTAATAGTACAAATAATCGCCCGATCGCAAGCAAGTCACCTGTTAAGTCATTGGGTTGGCAAGTACTACGATTAGCGATCGCAGGTATTGGGCTGAGCGTAATTGCTGGTACTGCCATCTCTTTCTGGCAAAATCAGCAATCTATTGCGGCAAAAACTAATGCTACAGAAGTGGTTGCGAAGGAAGATATCAATAAATCTCTAGATATCATTCCCCTTGACCTCAAAACTGAGGCAACTCCTTTGCTAAGCAAGGTCAAGGAATTGGCGGCTGAAGAGAAAGATCTCGCCATGCAAATGATGGTGGTGGATCTTGACTCTGGAGCCTATGTGCAAGTTGGGGCAAATCAGCCGATCGCTGCGGCTAGTACGATTAAAACTCCGCTTTTGGTTGCCTTTTTTCAGGATGTAGATGCAGGCAAAATTAAGCTTGACGAGCAGCTAGAGATGACTGCCGACGTGAAGGTGGGAGAAGCAGGTGATTTTCAGCTTTTACCAACGGGGACAAAAATCTCGGCGCTAGAAACAGCAACTCAAATGATTGTGATTAGTGATAACACGGCTACTAATATGATCATTAAGCGTCTCGGTGGGCTTGAGGTGGTGAATCAGCGCTTTAAATCTTGGGGGCTAAATAATATAGTTATCAAGAATCAACTGCCCGATCTTGAAGGTACTAATGTAATCAGTACTCAGGATATGGTGACATTATTAGCCATGCTCGACAAGGGCAAATTGATCGAGCCACGCAGTCGCGATCGCTTTATGGATATTATGCGCCGCCCCATAACCAACACGCTCTTGCCTAAGGGGATTGGTGAAGACGCAAGAATTATCCATAAAACAGGAGATATTGGTTTGGCAGTTGGCGATGCTGGGATTATTGATATGCCAAATGGTAAGCGCTATGCGATCGCAGTAATGGTTAAGCGCCCAGACAATGATCAACGAGCTAATGAGTTAATTCGCCAAATTTCACGGGCTACTTACGACTATTTTCTGGCTGGCGGTAAACTATCTCCTAGCAATAACGCCAGTCCTGCCAATACAGATCCTCCAAGCGCCACAAATTCTCCAAATGCCAATAGTCCTAATAGTGCTGGTACTAGCGTAATTGAGTCTATTCCCCTGCCTTTACCAAATGCATCTCCTAATGCATCGCCAAACACATTACAAAATGCGCCAGAAGTAACTCGTCAAAACCGCTAATCAAAACCCAAAGAGTTGGTTGCGGCGCTTCGCGCCGCAACCAACTCTTTGGGTTTTGATTTGGTGCAAAGCGCCGTTATACAGATTTTTTGGCGTTGCACAATAGCAAAGATGATTTTGAAGATTTATAGGGATTAAATCATTGGCTAGTCTATGTCTATTCTGCTTTCCATCTTTCAAATGTGCAACGCCGCAATATCAGTTGTATGAAACGTCAGTTAAAATATGATTGATTGCATTTACTTAGCAAAATCGAAGTCATTCACAATTCATTTAGGATTGTTATACAATAAGAAATATATTTTCTGAGTAAGCTGAGATGGTAGAAGAAAATACCATTGGTTTAACTGAGTTGAAGTTATTTGATAGTAATTAAGTTGTTAGTTTCTGAACAAACGGTGTAAATTAGGTCTAGTTATTTATAACGAACATTAATCGTTGCAGATTGCGCCTATCTGTTAATATTCTTGGTTAAATTATTGTAATTTTAGGCTTCTGAGGATTCAAGACAGTGACAAGTATAATTTTTGTACATGGGACGGGAGGCAGAAAAGAAGCCTACGATCAGACCTTTCAGCAAATCAAGCAGGCTCTACAAGAGCGGCGACCAGATATTAAGTTAGTACCATGTCTTTGGGGAGACCCTGTGGGGGCAAAGCTTAATAAGGGTGGGGTATCTATTCCCAGCTATGACGAGACTGATGGGGGTATGAAGCGATCGCCTGAAGAGGAAAATATTCAGCTATGGGAAGCTCTGTATAAAGATCCTTCTTACGAAATGCGGTTGCTAGGTTTAAGATCGCTCCAATCTCAAACATCAGCTCCTGGAAAACAAACGTCAGCCCAAGAACTTCAG
>CASBRC010000430.1 GCA_949128015.1 Synechococcales cyanobacterium PMM_0003 | reverse complement strand
GTAGAACTAGGTGTCGCAATTTGCGATCGCGTAAACCGCAATATTTTTGTTAAAAGTGTTGTAAAGCAACACTTTTAACAAAAATATTGGTTCTTAATAGACTCTAGTTAGTGAAAAGTCTATCTGGGTTTTCTGGTTCGTATACTTAACTTACAAAATAACTTGGGATAATTGTGATGAAATTTAACTCTAAAAAAAGCATTGCTCTATCTTTCTGTTTTGCTACCATTGGATTGAGTTTTACCATGCCAATGAAGGCTGAAGTGATTGCTGAAAATGGAAGGCTAGCGGAGAAAAATAAGGAATCCCTAGTTTCCAACGAAGATCAATATCCTCATGGGCAATTAGAAGATGCCAAAAATTCTGTATCTCGTGACTATAAAGATTTACAAGCGATCAGCGAAATTGATGATTCGTCGTTGATGATCCCGCGAGAAGCTCCTATCAGCAAACCTGTTGAAACTACAACAATAAGTAGCAACAACAACAATCAGATCTCATCTATCGCTTCTATGCCTAAGTTGGGCAAGGCTAGTCAAATATCACAGGTGTACATAGCCCAAAATGATGAAACATTAGGGCTTAAAGCTACACGTGGTGGTCCTAGCTATCTCGGTGTAGGTGGTAATTTTGGTAGTAGGGCGGACTTTGCGATTATCAGCAAGATTGGACTGAGCAACTCTTTTTCACTACGACCTAGTGTTTTATTACTCAGCAATTTCGTTACAGTCTTAGTTCCATTTACTTACGATTTTGCACCACAATCATTTCTCACTTCAGACCTTGTCATAGCTCCCTATCTAGGTGGTGGGCTTGCCTTTAAGACGAGTTCTGATTCAAACATTGGTGGATTAATTACTGCTGGAGTTGATATACCTATTTCGCAGACTTTTACTGTCAACGTAGCGGCTAATCTGACATTTCTTAATCAAACTGAATTAGGAGTCTTACTTGGAATTGCCTATAACTTCTAAGTAGATAAGCATAATAAAAACCAGATCTCAGAAAGCTGTGGCGTATACGCCACAGCTTTCTGAGATTTAAATTTTTATTATCTCTATTTACTTAGTAAGAAAATGGATGTAAAGCTTCTATTTTTTTATCTTACGTTTTATATCGTAATCAATCAATTCAATCAATTCATTCAGGAAATAACCCGAGCGACTGTCAATGTAGTGGTAGACGAAGATATGTTGACTCAATTCAGATAATTTCGTTCTTAAATCAATTTAATAAGGAGCATATCATGAGCTTACAAGATAAAGCCAAGGCAACCGCCAAAAACGTTGAAGGCAAAGTACAAGAAGCTGTAGGAGATATGACTGGAGATCCTAAGACTCAAGCAGAAGGGAAGGCAAAGCAAGTCGAGGCTAAAGCTCGTCACATGACTGAAGATGTGAAAGACGAAGCTAAAAAGATTGTCAATGACTAATGTTTTATTTCTAGGGAGTTAAGATAAGTTTCTAATCTCAACTCTCTCTAAATCTCTTAGTTCTGCACAAACGACTAATTTACTGATGCTGTATAGGCAATCCTAAATGAGTAGTCGAATCCTAATTCAAATACAAATGGTTTTGGATTGCTATATAAGCATCAGTAAATAAGTAAGATAACCACTAACTTAAATAATTTCAACAAATTTGGAGAATAAAATGATTCTATTTCAACAAGCTCGCAAGCTATTAGTAACACTTAGCTTAGTTGTATTTATTTCAACTATCACCACTTTTGGCTTTGCTATTGGAAATAGTTGGGCAGCAATTTCACCAATCTCGTCTGCTAGTCAATCAAATCATCTGATTGCTTTGGGATGGGGCAAGGTGGAAGCAGCTACCAAAAATATTGAAGGCAAAACTCAAGAAGCGATCGGCAATATTACTGATGATCCAAAGAATAAAGCTGCTGGTAAGGCAAAGCAGATTGAAAGTAACGCTCGTAATGCTGCCGCCGATGTGAAAGACGACATGAGCTTGCAAGGAAGAGCCAAAGCCGCGACAAAAAATGTTGAAGGCAAGCTACAGGAGACAGCTGGCAAGGTCACTGGCAATTATGAAAATCAAGCCATTGGCAAAGCTAAGCAAGGAGAAGGCGAGGCTCGTAATATTATCGAAGATGTGAAGGATAAAGTTCAGGACATGCTCAATTAAGGTTTGATTTCGTTCTACTGACTTTAGAACTTAAAGAACTACTGTGTAATCCTTTAAGTTCTAAAGTCTTTCCTTAAGTTAATGTTGACAATCTTTGTTTTTAAGTGAGAGAAAAAAATGGTTAATCTAATTTGGACTGCTGTCGGTGTACTTCTAATCCTCTGGCTGTTAGGATTTTCAATTAATGTTGGTGGTGGCTTAATTCATTTACTGCTGGTTTTGGCTGCAATTGGAATCGTTTACAATATATTTATTGGTCGCCGCATTATCTAATTAGCTCATACAGCAAATTCCGAGCAAACCCGTACCAATAAATTTTTTAAAAGGGTTGCTTAGTAGCCCTTTTAAAAAATTTACTGTGGTTCATTTGATCGAGATTTGCTGTGATTTGTTTTTGCTTATTTCTTCCCAGCGCAAATTATAGAATGGAGAGCTACCAATGAATAAGGAACCTTATGAACAAACTAATTCTGAACGTCGTCAAGAACTGAGAAATGATGAAGAAGCTTTTCGTCTACAACAAGAAGAAGGAAGGTTAGAAGGAAGGCTAGAAATTGGTAGACGCAGAGGAATATATGCTTGGATTATTAACGGAATTTATTTTCTGGTGGGAGCGCTAGAAATTTTATTAATGTTGCGCTTCTTACTGCGTTTTACGGGAGCGAATACACAAAATGAATTTACTCAGTTCATTTACAATCTTTCTGCTCCATTTATGGCTCCATTTTCCACATTATTTATTAGTCCGACTTCTAATAGTGTAGCTAATATTTTTGATGTCAATATCCTAATTGCGATCGTTGTATATTCACTTGCTGGTTGGTTGGCTGTCAGGCTGGTCAAATTTATCTACGCTCGACCTTAATTTTCTGGCTTGCAGCGCTTTGCACTGTTACAAGCCCCGATAATTTATGCAATTATCAGGAGATGATAACTTTTAATAGCATTAATAGGTTGGGGGATTAGGTATGATAAAAGATTGGCAGCTTGGCAATTGTTTGGCAAATTTTGGTTGCTGCCATTGTGGTGCCAAATTTTGCGTTATCTCCTAATTATTTACTTTTATTTATGACTGCCCAATTGAATTATCTGATGTGTGCCCCCGATCACTACGACGTAGACTATGTGATCAATCCTTGGATGGAGGGCAACGTCCACAAATCTAGTCGCGATCGCGCTGTGGTGCAATGGCAAAAACTCTATGGAGTCCTCAAGGGTTTAGTCAATGTTGAGCTAGTGACACCCGAAAAAGGCTGGCCAGATATGGTATTTACCGCCAATGCTGGATTGGTACTAGGTGACAAAGCTGTACTCAGTCGTTTTTTGCACAAAGAACGTCAAGGCGAAGAGCCATATTTCAAAGCATGGTTTGAGTCTAAGGGTTTTACAGTATTTGAACTGCCCAAGGATTTGCCATTTGAAGGTGCGGGTGATGCTTTGTTCGATCGCACTGGTGGTTGGCTCTGGGCTGGCTATGGTTTCCGTTCAGAACTTGATGCTCACCCCTATTTGGCAAAATGGCTGGATGTCGAAGTTCTTTCGCTACGTTTAATTGATAATCGCTTCTATCACCTTGATACCTGCTTTTGTCCTTTAACAGGCGGATATTTGCTCTATTATCCTCCTGCTTTTGATTCCTATTCCAATCGCTTGATTGAGATGCGGGTTCCTGTGGATAAGCGAATTGCGATCGAAGAAGCGGATGCTGTCAACTTTGCTTGTAACGCGGTGAATGTCGATCGCAATGTGGTGATGAACAAAATCAGCGATCGCTTAAAACAACGCATTACCGACGCTGGTTTTAATGTAATCGAAACTCCGCTCACTGAGTTTCTCAAAGCAGGTGGCGCAGCTAAATGCTTGACTTTGCGGACTATTGAGGTTCCCGTTTCTAATGCACAGGCGGCAATTGAGCCAAGCGGCGTAGAAGCTCGCATTGTTGAATTAACAGGACATTTACTCGACTCAGGCATCATCAATCGCGCTCTAGATTTGGTAACCGATAATGGCGGTAGTTTCCAAGTTCTAGAATTTAATCTTGGTGAGCAGCGTCAAAGCACATCTCTCGCCAGAATTCGCATCTCTGCGCCATCCCATGACACCATGGAAACAATCATGGGCGAACTGATCGAAATCGGTGCGGTGTTACAAGATCGCGACACTTGCGCGGCAAATCTTGAGCCAGTCTTGCAGGATGGAGTCGCTCCTGATGACTTCTATGTATCCACAATTTATCCTACTGATGCTTGTGTGGATGGCGAATGGATTCGTTGTAGCAATCAGCGCATGGATGCTGCGATCGCAATTAGTCCCGATGGCAAAATTGCAACCTGTAAACTCTTGCGTGATTTAGTCGTAGGCGATCGCGTAGTCGTCGGCTATGACGGCGTGCGGACTGTGCGTAAACCTGAAGCTAGAGATACCGCCAAGAAAGAAGAATTTTCGTTCATGGGTGCTGGCGTATCTAGCGAACGTCGCGTCGAACTGATCGTCGAACAAATTGCATGGGAACTTCGCCAAATTCGCGATCGCGGTGGCAAATTAGTTGTTTCCTGTGGTCCCGTAGTCGTCCATACGGGCGGCGCTCCTCACCTTGCCTACTTGATCCGTGAAGGCTATGTGCAGTCGATGCTCGGTGGTAATGCGATCGCAGTTCACGATATGGAGCAATCCTCAATGGGAACTTCCCTTGGAGTCGATCTCAAACGTGGGGTCAGTGTCAAAGGTGGACATCGCCATCATCTCAAAGTAATTAACTCAGTGCGTCGCTATGGCAGCATCCACAAAGCAGTTGAGTCGGGGTTTGTGAAAACTGGCGTAATGTATGAATGTGTCACCAATGATATTCCCTTTGTCCTCGCTGGATCGATCCGCGATGATGGTCCATTGCCTGATACGGTCATGGATTTACTGGAAGCGCAACGTTTGTACAGCGAACAAATTCGCGGTGCTGACATGATTTTGATGCTTTCATCAATGCTGCACTCCATCGGCGTGGGTAACATGACTCCCGCAGGCGTGAAAATGGTTTGTGTGGATATTAACCCTGCGGTGGTTACTAAACTTAGCGATCGCGGTTCCGTTGAGTCTGTTGGTGTGGTCACCGATGTCGGTCTATTTCTGAGCTTACTAATTCAGCAGTTGAAAAAGTTAGATAGCCCTGTGGCAGTTGCCGCTTAAAATAAAAGCCCCGCCAAGCGGGGCTTTTATTTTAAGCGGTTTTGTCTTTTCGGATGTTTTAAATATGATACTTTTATGTGTAGATAACTGACGAAGACTCGATTAAGTATCGCAAAATAAGTGGTAGGGAATAATTATGGAGATTAACAATGATATTAAAATTAATTTTCGCGATCAGTTAAGAGTTGCAAGAGCGTCTGTACTAAGAGATTCTGAGGCTTTTCAAGAAATTTTGTTTGTAATAGAAAGATTTGGATCTTACCTAACTAAAAGTTCAATATCTCTAGGAGAATATAAGCCTGAAATTGAGAAATTTGTCAACGAAAATTCTCCCCATTTAGCTGAAAAATTTCCTAATCAACTAAGAATATGGCACACCCCATTTAACGAACTTTATGCACTTGTCAAAAATGCTCGGAACGATGCACTTCATCAAGGAGCAGTTGCGCGTAATTTAACAAAACATGCCTTAAAGTTAGCAATAATTCTAGAGGAAGCATTGACGGAGAGCTTAATGACAGTTAGCGATTATATGGTCAAGAATCCTGTTTGTGCTTTTCATTGGCAACCGATAAGCTTTATAAGACAGCAAATGCTTGAAAATTCATTTTCTTATCTACCTGTCTTCATCTCAGACAAATGGAGATTGATTTCAGATATGGATATTGCACTATATCTAAAGTTTGTAAGCAATAATAGTCGAAAAGAACGGCTTGTTAAAACAATTCAGGAAGCAAAGTCTGATGGGCTTGAGCTTCATGAAGTTAGCAACGAACAGCTATTTCATGGAAATGAAACTATAGAAAAATTAGAGAAAGTGCTAAAGAAATTTCGAGGACAACCAATACTTGTGGCATCAGCAGAATCCCCAGAAACATTAGTGGGTATCTTAACTGCATTCGATCTTTTGTAAATTGATAGTTATGCTTCAATCTGTATACGAAATTCTTAGTCAAACTCAAAGACAACGGGTTGGCGATCGCAAGATCGTAAATATCTTTGATAACTGCGAATCAGCCCAACGCAGATTAGTTTTAGTCCTGCCTCAATTAGGCGATTTTGATAGTCTTGAATATATTTGGTGGATACAGAGAGAAATCGATCGCCTTAAGTCAGCAGGAATTGCTGTTCGGGCGATTGGTATCGGCGATTGTCAATCGGGAGAATATTTCTGCAAATTTACAGGCTTCGATCCAAACTGGATGTTTGTTGATCCCACTGGTGAATTACATCGCCAACTAAATCTTTATGCAGGACTGACGACTAAATTCCCCTTGCTGTCTGATGGACAGAGCGCTTGGGTGAATTTGATGCTGATGTGTGCGGGAATTGGCAGCCAAGGGACTTTAAAAGAAGTATTTCGTGGCTATAAAGGCGATCGCAATGCACCACAGTTAATTGGCGATGACGAAATTATTAAAGCTAAGCCATTACCACCATTAAAAGGTTCATTTTTTCAATGGGCTGGCGGTCGTGGATATCAACGTCCCTTTGAATTAGCAACTTTGCGACTACGGAATATGGCAGAAGTTTTGGGCAATTGGCAAGCCTATGTTCCCGATGCATCGCACATGACGCAGCGTGGTGGCACTTTCTTATTTGATGCCCAAAACGAATTAATTTACGAACATTGCGATCGCGGTATTTTAGGATTCGCTGCTAACCCCAGCTATCCATTGTCATTTTTGCTTGCCGATCAAGCAACCAAACAAAAAGCCACAAATTTTTAAGGCTTCTGCTCAAAATCAGGAGCATAGGCTTGGAGGAGGTTACTAAGTTGTGAAAGTACTGAATCTTTATTGATCGAGCCAAAGGTAGAGCGATCAGGGAAAAATTCAGGACGATCTAGATTGCGATCGATCGCTTCTTTGACCTGCTGGGCGATCAAATGTTGCAGATCGGCAATTGCTCTGTCCCTTTGATAATTTGCACCCTGCTCAGTGGTGGCGTATAACGGCGGTAAACGGTTAAGTGCATAAGCCGCAATATCCCCCAAATCCAAAACTTTATTAGTATTTGCCTCAATCTCGGCAACCCTTGCCACAGCTTCGCCCAATACCAATTCTTCCATGACATTGATAAATTGTTTGCGCGGAACCGCAACGACTTCTCCAGTTAGCAAAGAACCCATCAGGCGATCAAGCGCCATGTACTCTTCAACTGATAACTCAAAGGCACTATCACAAATCCGCCCCACTTCAGCTTCCATGGCAGGAGTTAGGTAGCCATCTTGTAAAGCCTGTTCGACAATTGACTCAATGCTGGTTTTTTCTAGCTTTTCCACTGTTATCTCTTTAATAACGCAACTTATATAACGCAACACTAAGGTACTTCAATAGGAATAATCGTATACTCTGGCAGAGACATCTGAAAATGCTCTTTTTGGCTGAGCAGGATCACCAGCCTTGCTACAGACTGTGGCTTAACTGCCAGATCGCTCCAAGGTATCGCAATTTCTAGGCATTGCTCAAAACCTATTTTTGTATGAGTTGCGATCGTTTCCCACTGAAATTTTTCTGTAGATTCTTGAAGCTGAACTGACTTATCGGCAAAATCGATCGCTAGATGATGGCGAAATAAATAATTTAGCGGCGATACATCAGGCATATCAAGAAGCTTAACAGGGCTGTTGGGATGAATCCGACTCGGATAAAACCACAACAGATGTAGTTTACTGTGAGCAATGCTCTCTAGATTACTAAATTCTAAGCGTAAGTAGCAATAAAAATGATCGTAACCATACCATAGGAGCTTAACAGGTGCATTTTGATGCATAGCTCCCCTTGCCCCACCAATTTCAATTTTGCCAGCACCTTGCCAATCATCATTTTCAAATCTGCCATTAATTAATGGCTCAATCAGACTAGTCGGGCGATCGCTGGTGGAAACATCGTGAGGTTCAAGCGGATATAGCAAGGCGTGAGGTACTGGCTCATTGAGAGCGCGATAAATCACCTGTAGATGCTCCCGAAAGAGGCGATCGAACATGGCATCATCGTTGGAGCTATGTCCCTCGCCAAACCACCAAAACCAATCCGATCCTTCAGCAGCCATCAGACTTTCCCATGCTTCGGGATTATTCTCAGGGGTAGCTTCTGGATGGTTCGCCAAAACCTGTCGGGCTTCAGCGAGTAATTGCCAAGCCGCATTTTTGACAGGATCGCCGATCCATGTCGTGAAGCTAGAGTCGATCCATGAGCCACTATGCAATTGGTGGGGCGGAATTTTTTCAACGGGCGGGAATTTTGCTAAATATTCCGAGGGTGTGACTAATTTCAGATTTTCATTGTGGGAAAGATTTTCATAAAGCGTCTGCAAAAATGGGTTGCCATCTTGGGGATAAAACTCCCAGCAGTTTTCACCATCAAGGGCGATCGTCACTAGCCAAGGCTGACCTTCAGGATGCTCGGCTAAATACTCATTTTGCTGCTTTTGAATAGTCATTAAGCGATCGCATAAATCGTCACTGGCGGCTTGGGGCAGAAGTGCGCCATAGCTAAAGCCAATCAAGTCTGAGAGCAGACGATCGCGAAAAATAATTGCTAAGTCCCCATGAACAGTTTCAAGGCGATAGGGTTGATAGAGCAAGTGTGGCGCATCGATCTCCCCGCGCTCATCACGTCGGAAATAATGTCCAAGACTCCAGCCTAATACGCCTTCATCGGAACATAGCCATGAGAAACCTTGCTTAGAAATGTGGGGTAAAATCGCAGGGCTGACCGACTGCTCCGACGGCCATAAACCTCTAGGATCGCAGCTAAAATGATGACGGTAGACTTCTTTGGCTTTTTCTAAATGTAGAGTGATGTCTGGCTCATGACGAAAACGGTTATTGGGCAGATTCATCTGCGGCACAGCAATTCGTCCTGCCTGCGTATCGGCAAGTAGTGGCATGATCGGATGCATATAAGGCGTTGTGGTGATTTCTAATTGCCCATTTTTTTGCATTAACCGATGCTGTGGCAAAATTCGAGAAATAATCTCGCGCTGCTTGCTATAAATTCTCTGGCGATCGGCTAAGGTAAAATCTTTGCCGCGATTGTACCATTCGGCAATTTCGGGATCGGCTTCTCGAAATAGAGGATCGATCCATGCAAGGTTATGCCAAGCCAGTAAATCACTAAAATCTGGTGCTATCCAATTATTGACACACCAATCGATCCCGTAGGCTTGTCTTTGCGCTAATAAATCGGCATAGCGATGGTATGGCTCAATCATGGTCTGATGATTGGCATCAAAAAAATGCTCGACGATAAAATGCTTTTGCGATCGCGTTAGAGTATCAACTGGAGTCAGTGTCAATGACAGGTAAGGATCAAACGCTGTTCCTTCTACATAATCTTGTAATTGCAGGATCAGCGATGGGACAAGATTAATCGTTTGATGAAGCTTTGGATATCTTGACAACATCAACGCAAGATCCAAATAATCTTTTACGCCATGCAGCCTCACCCAAGGCAAATGATACTTGCCCGCGATCGCGCTTTTGTAAAGAGGTTGATGTTGGTGCCAGATAAATGCGATATGTAGAGGAGATGACATAGGATGACTGGCAATATGACTGGCGATACTTGTAGAAATTGTGACACACCTAATCCTAGTTCGATCCAAATACTTTGTATAAAGCTATGTACGCTAAGCCTCAGTATCTGCCTGATAGGTTGTGCACCTGCTGCCTCTGATCCAGCGAAGCCATCCACTGCACCAACGATCCCTGCATCACCTCAAGCATTAACACCTCAAATCAAACCCAAACCAGTCTCAGAACTGGCTCAATACTTGCCAATTACTGCCACAGCCACAATTTCAGGGCGCGAAATCCAGCTAGAAGTTGTCAATACGCCCAAAGAGCAAGAAAAGGGTTTGATGTTTCGCCCACCATTGGCTGACGATCGCGGCATGTTATTTCCCTTTACACCTGCGCGTCCTGTTGCCTTCTGGATGAAAAACACGCCCTCCAGCCTTGATATTATTTTTTTACTTGATGGTGAAGTAAAGGCGATCGCCCGTAATGCCACAACTTGTAAGAGTGATCCCTGCCCAGTTTACCCTGAAGGTGGTGTTGTCGCGGATAACGTGATTGAAGTAAGGGCAGGGCTAACTCAAGAAATTGGTTTAAAAGAAGGCGATCGCATTTCTGTCAAATTCTTGTTGCCAAAAAATCAATGACGACTATAATTCTATAGTCTGAGATTATTTATAGCTGTCGCTACTTGGATCAGGGTAATTCAAAACCCAGAAGATGTGGGCGGCGCTGAGCGCCGCCCACATCTTCTGGGTTTTATACCTTAACAAGATTAGCGACAGCTATAAATAATCTCAGAAATATTCAAAACTACTTGGTAATTTCGCTCTGAAAGTGCTAAAAGTAGCAGTGGTGAATCTTGAGTGAAAAAAGAGTTAAAAAAATGACAGCTAGCAGAGCAAGAAGCCCTGAACCACAAAGATCCCCTCAGCCTCTTGACCGCAAGAGTAAACGGGGGCAAGCAAGTCGCCAGCCAGCTAATAATCGCAATGTAAAGCGGCTACCACGTACTAACTCTTTTCCTCTGCCTTTGTGGTTGCGACTACTGATCACCACCCAAAAACTTTCCATCGCCGCTACGGTTTCACTTACGGTTTCTGTGTTTATCATCTATGGCTGGACTGTATATGCCCAAGAACAATGGAATCAGCAATACAAAAAGCTCGAACTACTCCAGCGTCAAGAGCGACAACTAACCAATGCCGCAGGTTCATTTAATAATGAAATGCTGCAATCAATTCAAAAAAAGCCTGGCGATCTAGTCCGCGAGAGTCCTGAGAAATCAATTTTTTTACAAGCAGCTCCTCTACGCCCAAAGCGTGAAGTCCCATCTACAGTTTCTGAAGTTCCTAAAAACAAGAATAACGAAAGCCTAGGATACTAACAAAAAAGAGCTGCTTTCCGTCCTCGAATATCGGGGCTATGACTCCATGCTTGATGTTGGGATCGGTATGCTTAAATCGGCGATTGAGTACAAGGTTACTGAAGCGGGTGGGCAATATATTGAGATTCCAACTCAGAAGGTAAAACCTTCTCAAACTTGTCCTAGTTGCGGTCATCAACAAAAAAAGGAACTCAGTGAGCGTGTGCATACTTGTTTGCAATGTGGCTACACGGCAGATCGTGATGTGGCGGCGGCGCAAGTTATGCTCAACTGGGTTTTATATGATTCTACGGTGTTCGGAACGAGCATCGTCAAACGTGGAGAGCCAAGCTCTACTCCATCCCCTACGCCTTGTGGCGGGATGGCGCAACTTGGCTCGGCGAAGCGTAAAAAACACTCTTTGCTCGATGGGATTTTAGAAACCCCATCCTCGCGTAGCAGGGTGGGGTAGTTC
>CASBRC010000429.1 GCA_949128015.1 Synechococcales cyanobacterium PMM_0003 | reverse complement strand
TGCTAACAACTATTCCTATTCTTGTGAACGCTTCATTGCGATCGCAAACAATTCGCAAATTTAAGTATTTGCCTCTGTAGCGATCGCCTTTGGCATATACTTTTGCGAAGTCTTCTCGCCGCCGTAGACGGTTTTGATTAGGAAGCACTAGAAGTTAACAATTGCAAATCAAGTACAAACGAAAAATAAAATTATGAATTAGTTCTGATAATAGCTGATCTAGCGATCGCTTATACAGTTGTCAGGCGAACCCGACCTCGGCTACGACGAGCTTTGATTACTCGGCGACCTGTAGGAGTTTGCATTCTGGCGCGAAATCCAGAGGTGCGCTTCTTTTTGCGGACACTACCGCGTAGAGTACGTTTTGTCATAACCGTTAGTTACTTATTTAGTTTCAAAAGGTGTCATTTTTTCACAGGCTTCTGATTATAACACTTGTTTCGCAATCACTTAAAAAACAAAAAGGGGCGCTTTGCGCCCCTTTTTGTTTTTTAACGAATATATTCTTTTAAAACGCTATTGCGGTTTGGATGACGCAACTTGCGGAGAGCTTTAGCTTCGATTTGACGAATGCGCTCGCGGGTGACATTGAATATTTGTCCAATTTCTTCGAGAGTTTTCATGCGTCCATCATCTAAGCCGTAACGCAGACGTAAAACATCGCGTTCTCTGGGACTGAGGGTTCCCAGCACGCTTTCGAGATCTTCGCGCAAGAGACTCTTAGCAACTTGATCGTCAGGAGTTTCACCTTCAGATTCAATAAAGTCACCGAGCCGAGAATCTTCTTCCTTACCGATTGGTGTTTCTAAGGAGATCGGCAACTGCGCTGATTTGGCAATAAAGCGCAGTTTTTCGATCGTCATCTCCATGCGGGTGGCGATTTCTTCCTCAGTTGGCTTGCGCCCCATTTCTTGAGAAAGCAATTTGGTAGTTTTCTTAATTCGAGAAATGGTTTCGTAAAGGTGGACTGGTAGGCGAATGGTGCGAGATTGATCGGCGATCGCTCTTGTAATAGCTTGACGAATCCACCATGTCGCATAGGTCGAGAACTTGTAACCCTTTTCATGGTCAAATTTTTCGGCTGCCCTGATTAGTCCTAGACTGCCCTCTTGAATTAAATCTTGAAAAGACAAGCCACGATTCATGTATTTTTTAGCGATCGATACCACTAGACGCAGGTTGGACTGCACCATTTTGTCTTTGGCGCGACGACCAGAGTGGAGACGTTTGCGAAACTCTCCAAGTGGCATGTCCATTTTGATCGCCCAATCCGATTCCTTTACGTCATCAGGATGGCATTCAACCTCAGTAGCTATTTCTTCACGTTTTAGTTCTAATTCGAGAAGATCGGCAATTTTTCGAGCTAGCTCAATTTCTTCGTCGGCTCTGAGTAGGCGGATACGTCCGATTTCTTGGAGATACAGACGGATCGAGTCTTCTGTAAAATGTTTTTTCTTAGTCTGGCTAGCCCTTTTTGCCTTAGTTCCCTTTGCTTTGCCAGTTTTGTCGGGGTCATCGTCAGAGTCATCATCTGAGTCATCAATTGAATCGTCCTTGTCTAGTTCGATATCATCATCTAAATCTTCAAGGTCTTCTTCAATTTCTTCAACATTTACGCCAAGTTTGCCAACTGGCAACTTGATTTCAATTGGTAGGTCGATGGCTGCTTTGCTCATGCCAGATTCCTCAGATCCATGCTCTCTAAAAACTTTTTCTAGGGGGAATTACACCTAGACGATTGTAGCTTGCCAAATCTGAAAATGGTGATCTGGCTACTTAGAATCATAGAAAAACCTGTCTAAGGGTTAATTTACAATTCTAGGATTTAGTCGGCTTGGTGTAATTCCTACTTATATATTTATAGTCTAACGACGGTAAACCTAGCTATAAAAAATTTTTAGCAAACAATTTTTTGTTTACTGTTCATCTGATACGGCTATTGATATTCTTGTTAGGATTAAAGAAAACATCCAACAAATAGATACGCTTAACAGATACATTTATTAAGTATTATTAATTTTTAACTATGCTCAAGTCCAATAAAATATCTCTAGCTTCAGTCGGTTTATATGTTGGTGGAATTCTGTTTGTGGTTGGATTTTGGGCTTACGCTAAGGGTAATTCCACGCTAAATCTGGTTGGTTTTTTCTATGGCTTCCCAATCTTGTTAGGCGCGTTTGCATTTAAATCGTCGGAAGTAGCCCCAATACCTGTAATTGTTCCTGAATCTGAGGCTATTCTGGCTTTACGTAAATTACAAGAAACTCCAACGCAGAAGCAGTTACGCAAGGATGTAACACGCTATCGCTATGGTGTTAAAGCCCATTTAGATGAAATTTTAGAAAAACTGGGGATGAGTCCTACGGATGAGGAGCGTCCTGTCTTGAATGGTATCTATGAAGAGATTTCTCAAGCTGAAGAAACGAAGGGCGCTTATAGTCTAATTTTGAGGTTTCGATCGCCTTTGATGAATTTTGATGCTTGGCAACAAAAACAAGATAAATTAACACGATTTTTTGGACCTGGAATCGTTGCTGTTGTTTCTGAGTTAGAAAATAAGGAGGTTGACTTACGCTTGATTTCGGGAACTTCGGCTTAGCTGTTAGTAAATTGATCATAAGTAGGTAGGGCTAATTAAATATAAAACCCAAAAAGCTATGGCGCACGCTGCGCGTGCGCCACAGCTTTTTGGGTTGCACCTACCTGTTTAGGTTTTGAATATTTAGGAAAAAGTAGAAATAGTGGCTTTAGTTTCTGTGGCGGCTTTGGTTGCAAGTGCAAGATCTGGAAAATTAGTTAGCTTTCCGACAGATACTGTCCCTGCTTTGGCGGTGCGTCCCGATCGCAGTGTCGATATTTTTACGCTCAAGCAAAGATCGCCTGATAAGCCATTAATTTTAATGGCAGCGAACTGGCAAGAATTTTTACCATTTTTAGATACAGATCATCCTGCGTTAGAAACTTGGCAAGGAATTGCTCAGAAATATTTTGCAGGAGCCGTTACCTTAGTTTTTCCTGCTAGCGATCGCGGTTGTAATTTGAATCAAGGCTTTAAAACTCTGGGTGTGCGAATTCCTGATAGTAAAATTGCGATCGCAATTTTGCAGCAGACAGGCGCAATGTTAACTACGAGCGCGAATAAAAGTAATCAACCACCTTTACGCAAAATGATCGAGATTAATCAGGCTTTTCCCTCAGTAATGACTTTAGGAGATGGGATCAGTATTACTGAGCAATTAGGTAGCGGACTGCCATCAACTGTGGTGGAGTGGACTAATACTGGTTGGTTAGTTCGCCGTCAAGGTGCAGTTTGTTTTGAATAAGAAAGGGCGCTTTGCGCCCTTTCTTATTGTTTTAGATTGTGTACCAATCTCGTGAAAATTGCTCTAGGTTGGCTGTAGTTAGCTCTTTTTCTAGCCATTGTAGGGCGGTTACTTGGCTAGGAAATTTTTGACTGTCGTAGTCTTGGAATACATCTAATAAAGAAATCGCGATCGCATTTTGTTCTGAGGCAAGAGACCAACGTTGGAAAAACTGTTGCAAGGTCGGTGCTGGTAGAGCTGATTGAAGTTTTTCTAAAGCCATGCCCTGATTTCCTGAGCGGCTATAAACTTTTACTGCCTCAGTAAGATTAATAAGCTGTAATTGCGGATTGCTGACTGTTGGTGGTTCACTTGGTTGATTTGGCGTAAATGGGGTAGTTGGGTCTATTCCTGCTTTGAGATTTGACCAGTCTTGGCGAAATTTTGCGATCGCTTGTGGTGAGAGCTGGATCTGTAGCCATTGCAACGCCAAATTTTGATTGAGCATTTGGGCGATGTTGTAACCACTGAGAGCATCTTGTAGAGAGGTGGCTGTAGTAGTTTGCCCAGAAACAATTTGCCAACGCTGAAAGAATTGCTGCAATATTTCTGGCGAAATAACCGCTTGTAAGTTGTTAAGCGCGGCAGTTTGATTGAGTAATCTAGCACGGGCATAACTGTTAGCAGCATCAACTAAGCTAATTTCACTTGCAGTCGGAATCGGAGTTGCAGGGGTGGTGTTAGCAGTTGGCAGGCTAGTTACAAGGTCGGTACTAGCAGTTGGTGTGCCATCTGGGATAGGCACAAAAATCGAAGATGGGGGTGATGGCGTTGGAGTTGCAGATGTTGTCGCAGGTGGGCGCACAATCTCGATAACCGTTATGGG
>CASBRC010000428.1 GCA_949128015.1 Synechococcales cyanobacterium PMM_0003 | reverse complement strand
CGATGAGTTTGACGCGCAACAATCACACGCTGGCGGTCTTCTTTCTCACGTTTGATGTTAAAAGCATCCGCCCAAAGCTGATCTATTGCGACACCAATCAGGTCGTCACAGGTATCTGTTGCCGATTGATACCCGGCTTTGTCCAACACTCTTAGTATGCGCTGGAAGTCTAGCAAGTTTACGGCTAAAGTCTTATCTTTGTTAAATTCGGTCTTACAATCAAAAAAGACGATTTTGTGTGTCTTGGAACCCTTAGCTAGTAAGCGTTTCAAGGTTTGAGCCGTATAATTTTGTGTGTCTTGATTTAACCAGTTGATGCCTATTTGGGGAACGCCGATCGCAAAACTCCCATCTTCTAGCATCAAACCTTCAAACTCTAAATTCCCGATACTGACTGTGGCGATCGTAGCTTTCTGTGGTATGATAGACATTAGTTAGCCTCTTAGATAGGTTAGCTCATGCACCGAGAGTTAGTAGCTTTGCGGTGCTACCTATATTATAGCACAACCTCAGCAGAATATCAGGAAAGTGCTAGAAATCTTTTAGGGCGATCGCCCGATCGCCCCGACCTGTTTTGATATTGGGGTAAAATCGTTACAGCGTATAGGTTTGAGTCTGTCACAGAACGTCATATATTATATAAATATGACAGTATGCTGTGACAGATTTCCCCACTAAAACCAGAGGTCTCCTTCCCGTTCTAAAGGGCGATCGGGCTGAAAATTATCTGAGTGCGGTTTTCGGTGATGCAACCGATGCACCGATGCGCTAGAACATATTTCAAGATTATCAGCGCTATTGTCTTCTGCAATGCCGTTTAAATGGTGTACAACCTCTCCCATTCTTAGTTTCCGGCAGATTGTCTGTTCTGCGACGACCCGGTGTAAATAAACGATTTTATAGGGCATATTAGCGATCTCAACATTTTTTATATTGTAGCACCGATCGCCCGATCGCCCGACCTGTTTTGATATTGGGGCAAAAAGTATACGGCGTATAGGTTTGAGTCTGTCACAGAACGCTATATATTATAAAATACAGAGAATATCCTATGACTTTTATCCCTATTCTGTGACGGGGCGATTAAATCGAGGTGATCGCGCTACAACCCGCATCTATATGCTAAATTGTTAAAGGTTAATGAGATTCCCAACAATGGGATTTTGAGATATGAACATGGCTTATAGAGATGTGTCCGGGGCAATCGCGGGGATCGATACTGAAGGGATAAAAACGCTAGAATTTAGCTTTGCTAGCAACACCCCACATCGCCGGATGGATTGGGAAAACTGGGAAATTATAGACGAAATTTTAGATTGTCGGGAAGAAGCAATTAAGGGCGATCGGCTTAATTCGGGTTTAATTCAATTTTTATGGAATCACGATCCGGATCAGGTTCGCGGTGTTATTAGTTCGATAAAATGGGATAGCGATCGAGGTTTAGCTGTGGCTAAGATGTCTCGATCGGCATCAGCAGAGGAATTGTACCAGAATGCTAAAGACGGCATTATAAAAGGTATTAGTGTAGGCTATCGAGTGCATAAGTATGAGGTATTGAGTAATGCAGTTTGGGAAGGTGATAAGTGGGATTCTAAATTAGTCAGTCCAAAAAAAGTAAAAGCGATCGAATGGGAAATTTTCGAGATCAGTGCAGTTTCTATTCCGGCGGATGCTACAGTAGGAATAGGGCGCGCCGATCGCGGTCTTCCTGAGAATTTACAGCAAATTATCAAAGCGGTCGGAGTACAAAAAGTTAAGGAAGCTTTAGAAAAAATGACAGAAAGAGTAGACGATATCAAAAGAGACCCGGCATACTTGGATCTAGATGATAAGTACAGACAATCACAGGCTGAATTAATCACACACAAGGCAGAGAATGAGGCTTTAAAGACGCAGGTGCTAACTTTGCAAACGTCAGTATCAAAATATCAGAAAGATGCTGAAATTAGCCAAAAATACGCTAGTCTGAGATCGGATGCTGAAGGTTTGGTTAGTGAGACTAAAATGCCAAGTCATGAGTTTGATGAGTTATTTGCTCGATCGCTCGCGGACTTTCTGGTAACACCGGATGCTACGGCAGAATTGAGAGCGATCGAGATTGTAGTCAGTATGGCTAAAAAGCGATCGGCTACACTAAACAAAAAAAGCTCAAGAATACCCGGTGAAATGCCAGATGATACGTTCTCAGATAAAGGTGATCTAGGGGACGCTAAAGCAGCAATCATCAGTTATGAGAATGCTTGGAAACAATACAAATAAGAGGATCAACCAATGCCTGAGTTATTCAATAAGATTGTTGCTGGTGAGCTAGCAATGTCAGGACAGGAAGACAGCGGACGGACAGCTTATAATGCAGAAATTACCGCAGCGATAAAACCCGGTCATTTTGTGGCGATCGCTACGGGGCTAGAGGGCAATTTAGAGCGCCGTGGTGTGATTTTACCAGTTGATGCTAATTCTATTATTGTGGGGGCTTGCAAGCGCTGGTATCTAAAAGATGAACATCCCCCAGAGGATCAAATAGCCTATTATTTCCGTGGTGTAATAGGCATCCCCGTTGTAGCTGCTGTAAAATCGGGTGATCCGGTTTACGCTATTTTTACAGTGGGAGCAACACAAGGGCAAGCAACAAACGTAGCAGGTGCTAACGCGGTATTAGTACCTAGCGCTAGATTCTTGTCTACGATCGGCGCGGGTGAAGTGGCAATATGTTCACTCAACATGGTTTAATTCTTAACAGTTGAAAGCTCAATTATTCAATCCCATTAATGGGAATTTAGAGGTTTAAAAATGCCAGTTTCTGCTTTGTGGCAATACATTTCAGAAGGTTTAGAAATTCGGAATAACTACCGATTTCCTCAATATCCTTTTGAGAATGGGACGCTGATCCCTACTACGGGCGACCTTCCGCCTGGTAAGGATCAGATAGGTGCAATTTTTATGGGCGGCAACTTAGGGGAAGAAGCAATTTTATTAGCACCCGGCGCTGCTGATATCCCGTTAACCCCAGTGACTTTAAGCACAGATAATTATCCTGTTGTAATGGCTGCAAAAGGATATTCCGTACAATGGCAAGAAGCGCGGACTCAGGATGCGCTACAAATCAGGCAATTAGTAGAAAACCGAAAAATTGACATAGTTCGATCGGAGATAGCTAAGCGCTTAAACAGGTTCGCGGCGATCGGGGAACCTACTTTAGGTTATACCGGGTTATATAATAACCCTAACGTTAGTGTTACCGCGTCCGCCTTTAACCCGAATACTGCGACTTATGCTCAGTGGGTCGAGTTTTTGATTGATACTATCTTGAGCGCTGGACTGAGTGCGGATGGTGAGACAGTTTTAGAGCCTGACACAATTTTATTATCGCAGCGGATGCGGGTGTTAGCGTCGCGGACAATGAACCCTCAAAATGGCGATGTTTCTGCTTTAGACGCTGCGGTAGAGCAACTAGGAACCTCAGCAGCGGGTAGCTCTGCAAGTTTTATCCGATCGCCCTTTAGTTCGAGTGATATTCTCGAAAAATATGGAGTTTTCTCAACAGCAACTAACCGCGATCGGATCGTTATTTACACAAGAGATCCCGCGGTAATCAGTCGCCGGATCGAGTCTACAGTTGCCCAGTTAGTTGACGAACAATTCTTAGCGCCAACACAAGGATTAACCCGAATCTTCCCCTTCTTTTCGTGTTCTAGCGGTACAATGATTCATGATCCCGCAGGCATTAAATATGTCGATGTTGTTAAAGCGGTTTAAGTTTTGACTCGCAAAATGCTTTGATTCAACTATTGAGAGAAAACCCACAAACAATGTTACAAATTGTTATTTTCTATCCTGAGAGATGTCTGCCAACAATGAAATCAGGAGCGGTTTTAGCGTTCGACTCGATCGCATTAACCGCTGGCACAAACGCACTAGAAGAAGCAAAGATCCAACAGTTACAAGAACACCCGGATTATCAAAGGTTTTCTAAGCTGAAGGCGATCGAGCTTGTACAGCAGTCAGAGACAATCGATCCGATGGCTAATACCGAAATTGTCGATCTTGGCTCTTACGCAGTAGAGGAAGCGTCAAGCATTGTTAATTCGACTGTCGATCTAACAACGCTTGACGCTTGGCTAAAAGTAGAACAAAGAAAGTCAGTCCGAGGGATTATTGCAACTCGGATTAACCAGTTAAAACAGGGCTTAGCTTAAGCTCAAAATCGGTGTACAAATACCTCGGTGCGATTACCACCAAACGTTCGAGTGCGCTTAAGCTCTGGAAGCTCAAAACCCGCTGCGATCGCTAACTGTTCTAAAAATTTAAGCCAGCGATCGCACTTTGGAATATCATTGTTAGAATAACTTACTGAGTAACCATCTGGTTTGACTTCAAAACTTTTAACCTCTGAGTTTTGCCGATCGCCCGATGTGGTACAAAGTAACCAGCCTAGATAGTATTCCGTCGCCAAATCTCTAGAGTCTACAGGGAATATTGCGGATCTAGCTATCGCGACTGGTAGCCAATCCGAGTAGATTAGCTCATTAAATTCAGCACCATATTTTAGGGTAAATTCCGAATATGAAATCATTAGACCAATTGATAAAAAGCACTTTACCTAGTGTACCTTTTTTAAAGTCTGATTATGAATTTGTTACGCTAACTTTTGAAAAATCTTTGGTCGGTGCTATTGATAATTTCGGCAATCCTACGGGATCAGAGCTATTTGAGGTATTAGCTCATTTATACATTACAACTAGCTTAGAATCGTTTGCCAGCCCTAATAATGGGCAACAAAATAGAGTTTATAAAGGTCACGCGCAACAACCCAAAATATTGCCTTTATGGATAGTTCCCGGTGTTGGTGGTAGTTGTTTGTTGGGCGATCGGACTTACGATTTTATATTACTAAGTCTCGATCGCACTTCGATGCCTGCTTACTCCGAAAACTTTGGGGAACGGCTCGAATTAAATATGTTTTCTAATTCTAAAAGTCTTTGATTTCGCTAATCCCATTGTTGGGAATTGTGGTATATTTGACCCGGTTTGCAGCTATCCAGTGCAACTCATAGCCAATATCGCAAACCAGCACAAACTCATTAGAATAGTTAGTCATAGGTAGCCGAATAGTGGCTACAACTTGACCTGTACACCAATTAAAGCCACAGTCGCAGCTAAAAAAGCAGTTGATATGAGGATGAATCAGTTTGATTACGGCGCTTAATTCTTGAGACATAATACAAATTTAGGTATAGCACAATGCTAGCAATAATTCCCATTTTAATTAAGGTAACGGCGGGCGCTTTAACTAAGGGATCTACTAAGGCGATCGCAAAATGGGCGGGTGGCAATATCGCTAAAAAATATATTGCAACAAAAGTGTCCGAAAAGGCGATTAATGAGGCAAAAAAGATGGCTTCGGGTGAGTCTAAAGACTGGCAGACAGCTTTCAAGGAAAGTCCTGGTAATGCCCTTAGAGATGCAGCTAAAGACTTTGTGAAAAGTGAGTTTGAAGACGCGTTAATCAATGAAGATTTGATCCGATACTACAACGATCGATTGATAAACAATACAGGCGATACTGTCTATCGGGAAACTAAAAATGTGATAGCAGATCCTAATAATTATACATTGAGAATAGATCCCGAAAAGATTATTAATCGCACTAATAGCGACATTATCAGCAGAGGTTTAGAATGGAGTCAGGACAAAAATGCAACAGGCGGCGATTCGCAATTACTTGATCGTAATGCAATCGGTAGTAGTTCTAAAAATCTTAATAGAAGCGTGATAGGCGGCGGCAGTCCGATCGCTTCAAGGCAACTTATAGAACAGGTAAATCAAATTGAAAGTGTCGATCGCATTACCACCTCAGACCTACTTGAAAGCGCGGGTAAAACAGCCTTTTATGACTCCTTTGATGAAAGTAACCTCACATATACCATAATCGGTACTGATGACGCTTTAGCAGGGCGCGTCCGCAGTCCTTTAGAGGCTCTAATGCAAAATACTTTTGATATAGACGAACCCGCTAGTTAAAGCTGGTTTGTTTTGCCCGATCGCCCGCTGTCGGAAAATAAAAAAACCGCCGGATCAGCGGCGATTTTATCTTTCAGTTGCATCCCCGCGTCTCCGAGGTTTACACAAACATCATATCTTAATTTGGGTAGAAACCCCGTCTTTTAAGACGGATTTATATTTCTTGATTTCGCCGTGCCTTACGGCTATCAGCCCGATCGCAGAATCTGTCATTTTTTAAAATTCTCAGTGTTGGGAATAAATATTTAATCCGAAAAACGTGCTAGAGTTTGAAGGTTAACATTGATTGTGATGTAGTTAACCTCCGAGGCGGCTTCTGTCGCCTCTTTATCCATTATGTTCGACTCTGAGCAAATCAGGACAGAAATATCAGCAGCTTTAGCACCCGTGCGCGCAACACTTGCACCCGATGTATTGCTTAGGATACACCCTAACAAAGTACAGGAACTATCGATCTCCGATAACGCGGGTGACATTTTAATACTATTTCCAAGTGAGAGGACGATCGAGAACGATCGCACTTTCTCAGCTAACTTTCAAACTCGAATTCAGAAGGTATTGATCGTAATAAGTCTGCCAGAATATTATCAAGCAACAGGGGCGGGGAAAGTAGCAGAAAGAGTGGAATCAGCACTTGAAAATCTAAAAGTCACAAGCGCTTTATTTGATTTAACTTTTGATAGTCGCCGTGAATATTTTCAACAAAAAAGATGGGTTCTAGAGCAAAGTTTTGATATAGTAGGTAGGCAGAGGATTAATGAGATAGCTACAACCAGTCCACAAATATTAACAATGAGGATTGATATATTATGACTAGCATTTTAATAGAACAAGGCATTAGACTACCAAGATCCCCAGGGGATGTTGTAGCAATAGTGGGGAACGCTGCAAAAGGCGACGGCAACCCGACCTTGATTAAGTCTCTGACTGATGCGATCTCGAAGTACGGTGAGCGCTTGTCATTATCTACCGCGTCAGGTAAAGGTATTAAGGATTACGGGTTAGTTGACGCTATAGAAACGATTTTAAAGTATGTGCAAGTGCCTATTATCGCAATCAATGCGACACCGTTAGTCGCGGTAGCAGAGGTAGCAGCTAAAAGCTACACATTTAACGCCCTTGAAACAATCAAGCTAGATCACCCTAATATAGTTGCTCCCATAGTGGTAACTAACGTAGCAGCCGATGTAACCTATGTATCCCCTACACATTACACGATCGCCCCGCTTACAGGCATAATAACCCGCACGGCTGCGAGTACAATTCCGGCGCTTGCCACGGTGCGAGTAACGTACTCAGTCGCGGACTATGACACTATCGATCTAGTCACTGCGATCGGTTTGGTAGCAGCCGTTAACGGACAGACCCCAACCATGATTGTTACAGCAGGCTCTGAAATTACTGCTGATATTGCCTCTGCTTTGAATGAAAGAGCGATCGCATTAAGCGCGGTTGCAGTGTACACTCAGCCGGGCGCAAGCGCTACCGCGGCGATCCCATTGCTCAATTCTGGTAACGCCGTTGCGGTATTCCCTATCCGCACTAGCGATCGCGGACTAGAGAGCGCGGGTGTTCACTTTGTCGCAGCCGTGTCACTGTTAGATTATTGGGAAAGTCCAAACGGCAAAACACTAACAGAGTCTGCTGTTGCCTTAACTCTCATAGACTCAGCACTATTAAAAGCAAAAGGGGTTACATGGGGTAGTGACCGGATTGTTTCTGCAATAGTAACTAATGGGTTGCCTTTTAATGTTGCCAGACTGAAAGCAAAAGCTCAATTTTTGGCTAACAAAGTTGCCTCTAATTGGCAACAGAAACCGTTTGATTTAGTGCATATAGAAGGCATAGCTCAAGCGATCCGGATCGCTTTAAACCTAGAACCAGATTCCTCACTATTGCCTTATAGTGTTGTTAATTTCAACAGCGAAAAGTCGGATACAGCAGCGCGGAGTCTTGTATATGATATTATGTTGGAAGGTGACAACCAGGGCGATCGGATTGCAGAAATAACGATATTTGTGGATTAAAAATATGCTCAAAGTTGCGTTTGTTGATACTAACGGTGTAATTCTGGTTAACGGTGAAGTTAAGACAATTGAAATACCAGAATTCACTAGGAATTATGATACTGACATGGTAGTCGGTACTGACTTCACAAAACCAGAGGCGCGCTCAATACAGGCGGCAGAATTAACAATGTCACTAAAGGATCATAAAAGAAATCCCACTTTTTTGAGGTTTGTTGAAAACGCCTTTAATCTGAAGTTAATTGTAACTTTAATGGTGTTGAATGTAGAGATGATATCGGCTACGGTTGCAATTAGCGATGCTGAATTTTATTCGGGTTACGTTAGCAGACCCGGACGTACTGTTAGTCCGGATAAAGCTGATGACGGAACTATCAAATTACAAATAACCGATGCTTGGCGAACCGAGAATGGTTTTGTAGTTTGGAGGCTCCCGACAGGTTCATCAGACACAATAGGGGTTGAATTAGTGTACGGTTAATGATATTCCCACTGTTGGGAATAATGAAGCAAAACCCGATTGCCCGATCGGGTTTTAAATTGTCTTTTAGTTTTCGCTTTTGGCGATCGCACGTATCAAAGCACTCAGCAAATTATCGATCTCATCCCCTTCTTCTATGCGATGATACCGAGCCTCTAATTTGTCGATCGCACTCTGTAATTTTGATGTAACATTACCCTGCGAGAATAGAGCATAAACCACTTCAGCCCTATCTATCGGAGTAAATGGTTTATTCGGATTCGCGACAGCAGCCGCGATAAAATGGTCGGGATTTCTCAGACAATCCTCTACCCAAAGCCCAAACAGATTGATAAACCGAGAAATACGGGCGATCGAGCCGTTACCTTCCTCGAATTCAGTAATTGCCTTATTTAGCTCAGGGCTTGTGTAATCAGTTAAACTAATCATAATTTCCGGTTGTTTGTTCTTATTATAGTATAGCATGGTAACAACACAATCGGAGAAAAAAATAAATGACTTTTGAAGGATCGGAAATCGTGCATCCACCTTTCCCCTGCATCACTAGAAATTGCATACTTTGTGGCTTTATGTTCTCAAATAACGATAGCAAGACGGATTACTGGAATTGGTGCGATGAATGCTTTCTCAATGCACCTTTAAAGGTACGCCACAAGGTTTGCACGGCTGAAGATTTAGCGGCAAGTAAAGAACACCAAAACAAAGTCCGGCAATTGCTTAAACAGTGCGCGATCGACAAAAAAAATCGAGTAGGCAAAACTACTACTACTAAACCTAAGAAAGAAGACGACGATTTAGATATGCACTTAATTTACAACCAATAGGCTAAGATATCAGGGAACCTTAGCGCGATCGAACAATGACACTTGCTAGCCTAAAACTCCCAAAGGGTGCATTAATTCTTGACTACAATAAACCAGGGCAATATTATTTCGATTACGAATTAACCCCACGGGATGTGTTATCAAAACTTGCTTTTTTAGGTGCTGTTTCAACTATTGAAATAAACGGGGAAAGTTTGCCTACAACGGCGGACAATTTACAGCGCGCGGGTATTGGTAGAAAATCATTAGGCGACGGGGTAGAGATGACCGGGTTAATGGGGTGTGTTCTACTCTGTGAGGGCGATCGGTTTAAAATATTAGACGACTCATTAGACATTGTGAATTCTCAGCACTTCACTTTTGATGAAATAGATATCACTTTTGAAAACAGCGACAATGATATTTTCCAGAATACTTTATGGGCAAAAAATGTAGAAGAGTCCGGACGCTTGCTAGCTCACGTCAAAGATATTACCAGTTATTGTAAAGTTAACGGACAGCCTGTCTTAAGCCAACATTTTGAGCTATCAGTCACTGATGGCGGGATAGGCTGGTTATTGGCTGCAATTTTGCTTAAGGTGAGCATTAATCAGGGAAAGTTCGAGTTATCGATCCCCGAACCATTATCATCTTGTCCAAATGGTGCGGGTACGATTTTTTAGCGCAAATTGCACCGTTACCCCAAAAGACTCAAGAAATATTCATACTTGAGGCGATCGCACTGATGGAGGAAGAATCGGCCGAGTTGAGACAACGACACAAATAATTCCCAACATTGGGATTGATGATTAATATGGGCGTAATAAAGTTAGGAGTACAGGCGGATTTAACCGATAACGTAACACCCGGTTTACAAAAATTAGCAAGTTCGGGCGCGGATGAATTAAAGCGGATTAGTGAAGCTCAAAGGGCAATGAATGAGGTCGTAGGGGGCGCGCAAACCTACATAACCGCCCCGTTAATTGCGCTTGGCGCTGTGGCGTTTGATGCCTCAACAAAATTCGAGACAAGTATCACAAGTATTAATAAAATTCTCGATTTGACTCCCGACAAACTGGCAGCAATGAAAGGGGAAATATTAGACTTGTCTAATACTTTAAAAGTAGTTGATCCGAATAAAATCGCCGCCCTTGCTGCTGCTGCTGCACAATACGGAATCGCTTCTGATGAGGTTTTAAAGTTCACGGAAACAGTCGGAAAAATGGCTTTTGCCTTTGATTTACCAGCCGATGAAGCGGGGGAAAGTGCGGCAAAAATTAGGAATATTTTTAAGCTTTCGGTCGATGAGATGAACAATTTGGGAGGAACTATAAACGAACTTTCTAACAATATGGCAGCAAGCGCTAAAGAGATAACTAAAGTGTTACCGCGTGTTTCTGGTTTAGCGGCACAAGCGGGATTAACCTATCGAGAAACCGCGGCGCTTTCTGGTGCTATTTTATCACTAGGAATTGTACCCGCTAAGGCAGGAACTGCAATTAATTTTCTAATTGGATCAATGAGTGCTGCAACTGTTGGATCTGCTAGATTTAAACGCGGGATCGCAATGGTAGGTTATTCAGCTAGAGAGATGGAGGAAGATATTAGATCGCGCGGATCTGAAGCTATTACGGATTTTTTGACTAAGATAAACTCACTAGACGCTGCGACCCGATCGCGCGCTATTGCCTTAATAGGTGGTCGGGAATACTCAGACGATTTAGGGATGATGTCTACTAATGTAGACTTGCTACAACGCGCTTTAAATCTTGCCAATGATGAACAGGCAACAGCAACATCATTGCAGAGAGAATTTGACATCCAAACAAATACTACAGCCTCAGAAGTCGCGCGGATGGGCGTGAGTATGAATAAACTGGCAATCGTTGTTGGCGATGCCTTGCTACCGCCTATTAACGCTTTGTTAGACAAGATGATCCCGCTAGTTCAGAAAACAGCGGATTGGGCTAAAGAAAACCCCAAAGTTGTAAAAAGCATTGTATACGTTGGGGCGGCGCTTGCTGCGATCGCCCCTACAGTCCTATTCTTTTCAGCTATAACTGGCATTGTGACCGCTGCGGGTTTAGCTTTCTCTGTGTTTGGTGGCGGCGCTACAACAGCGCTTTTAGCAGTAGCTGCGGCGGGCGCGATCGCGGTGGCAACAATCCGACCGCTGCGTGAAGGGTTTATGAGTGCGATCGGCGTACTGCCGTCTATGCCCACTGCTAGCTCTTCTAATTTATTTGGTTCCTCTGGAGGCGGCGGTAGCCAACAGCAAGCGATTACCTATTCCCCGACCGTGAATGTTAGCGGTACAGCATCCAAAGATGACATTATAGATAC
This sequence comes from Synechococcales cyanobacterium PMM_0003, assembly GCA_949128015.1. Taxonomy (GTDB): domain Bacteria; phylum Cyanobacteriota; class Cyanobacteriia; order Pseudanabaenales; family Pseudanabaenaceae; genus Pseudanabaena. Next base: position 3,697 of record CASBRC010000428.1, on the reverse strand, counting down.
CCTCAGAGAGCGTCAGCGCGACTTTGAGGTGTTTATAAAGGAAACACTAACAAAGTACGGTCGCACGTCCTATGGTTGATTTTAAAGCAATTACTCAGATCCGAGTAATTGTGCTACAATAGAAATAACTAACCTATGTTGATTTCTTCTTCAATATACTTAAAACCCGCAAACTTTTAAAAGAATTTGTGGGTTTTTCATTCATGGTTAATCCTAGTATTGGGAATTAATCGCTAAGCACGATCGCGCTATCAGGATTTTCTAGTAATTTTGCCGTTGGGTAGGCGATCGCCCAAGCTTGATGCGGGTATAGCAACTTCTCCCCAAACCGAGGGCAAGGCGCGCGCTTTATTTCTAGCTTTGCAACTTTGGTCGCTGCTTTCAATACCCGCCATTTAAAAGCAGTCTCGTTTACGCCGTTAAACTTAGCGATCCTGACTATTGATGAATGAGTGAAAGACTCATCAGCCAGACTCGAATATTTCTCGACATCTTCCTCTAAATCGTCAATCTGAGCAGCTTGTAATTCGTTTTGTACTCTTAGCTGTTCTTTCTCTTTCTCACTCTCTAACAGCGCTTCTAGGGCTTCTATGTAGGTTGCTGGCAGTTGATGGTCGGTAGGCGCGATCGGCTGTTCGACTTCATATTTCCCGGTCTTGCGGATACTAGGGATAACTTCTGAAGTGACCCATTTTCGGAACGGCTTAGCCTCCGGTTTTCGGCTAGACAAAACTAGCGCATACATCCCGGACTCAGTAACGGCTGAAAGCCTTACTGTGTTTGGATTGTCGGTTAAACCGATGATGCTATCGTGTGACAATTGAGTTTTTTCATCATCATCAAGTCGGCTTAAAGCGTCCCCACTGTTTGCCAACCCTAGAGCTTTGCATACATCTTTAGCCACAAACCAGGGTTCGCCGTTGATCGTAACGATCCGGACTTGATTGCCTTCAAACTCAAATTTTGCTAGACTAGACATAACTTACCTTGGTTGATTTATCCTTCAAATATATTATACCATAGTATCACTAAAAACCCGCAAACTTTTAAAAGAATTTGCGGGTTTTTTATTGGGCGCGATCGGACGATCAGGACTCGGTTTCCGATTCTTGAATGCGGCGGGCGATCGCCAAAATCGAAATATCTTCTAATTTCTCAGCCGGAAATTCGCGATAATTTTTGCTAGCTGTATCCACTAGGAAAACTCGACTGTCATACTCGATCGCGCGGGGCGCTTCTACTACATCAAAAGTTACTTGTTTCCCGTCAATATAAAACAGTTTAATCGAGACCGCTTTAACAGGAAAATTACCATTATTCCTGTATATTTGTCCGCCTTTTAACGTGTACATTGATTTAGTCATTTAGTGTCTAAAGTGTTACTGGTACTATGTTGCGGTACAACCCGCAAGCTTTAAAAAGATTGCGGATTATTTGTTGAGTGCGATCGGGTAATTGACCGTAGACAAAGTTATCCACGGTTAATCCCATTGTTGGGAATCAAGCGCTAAGCACGTTTGTGTCTAGGTTTGCCGACCTTTTGTTTGCCTACGATCGCCCCGTATACCGTGACGGCAATCGCCATTACCCGAATCAAAAAGTTCATGAATGGTCTGCGATACTTGATATCACTCCAAAGCCATTTACCGATAAAACTTTTGTGAACCCAGTTGTGTGCAGTTCGACTAAGAGGTACACAATCTCTGAGATATTTCTCATTCTGTAAATTCCTGTAGGTCAAGTGATGAGCATCGGTAGATGCTAACCAGGGCAATAAAACACAGCGGCCGCCTGTGTTTCTTCTAAAGCGAGAGGCTTTGTCATGCCATTGTGCCGATCGAATATAATATGAATACTCAGGACTATGTGCCATTTTGGGAAACCTCTCAGGTTGTTTTATTTGCTTGTTTCTAGCTCTTTTTTGCTGCGGGCGATCGCTTTACCAGGTTTGATTTGGTAGTAGTATCAATTACTACGCTTGGAGTTGCTAGTAGTCTAGGATCGACCTCCGATACAGGTTGCCAATTTGGGGTAATTGTTATTACTGAGACGGGATGTGACAAGTTGAAATATCTTGATCCCACTTGATTGACTTTTGTGATATTGTCACCGGACAAAATGCCAGCTTGTACCATTGCATCTAACCAGGAACCCTCAGAGTTATCTAAGTCTGAATTTCTTCTCAGGCAACCGTGAAATTCGATCTCTACCTTTACCCCACTTAGGGGAAAATGTCGGGTTATCATTGCAGGCATGACTCCGATTGCGGCAATTAAAGCTTGTTTTGCTGTTTTTTGCCAATTCGAGTAACTTTCACTGTAATATGCTTTACCCTGTGAGATTTGTGGTCGTTGTTTGGGTATGACTTTGCCCCTAAGCGCGAAAACTATCGAGCGTGAGTTTGTCATATTTTGAGAGAGCGATCGCAATTCGTGTTTTTCACGATTGCGGGGGATTGGGAAGTTCTAGCTCAGAGAGGAAGCGATTGCCCCTATGTCTTTGCTTGGTCATTCAATTGTGTTTTTTTAATGTAGCAGCGCAAGGCTTAGCCTCTGTTTCCATCCCGATTTACACTGCTATTTGGCAATCTTGCGATTCCGTTGGGTCTGTATTTACTATGCCATAACATTCTGGCAACTGTCAAGGGGTCTAGCAAAAGTATTTTTTAAGCTGTTTTGAAATTGGGGTAAAATCATTGCAGTGTATAGGTTTGGGTCTGTCACAGAACGCTATATATTATAAAATACAGAGAATATCCTGTGACTTTATCCCTACTCTGTGACGGGCGATCGGGCGCTGTATAATCAAGGTTAATTATTCCCAACAGTGGGATCTAAAAATATGACTAGCTTGCTCAGGCTCAACTATCCAAGATTGATAGCAGATATTACAAAGCTCAGCTACAGCGACCCGCTAACAGGCGGATCGCCGGATATCGAGTTAAGCGTCATTGACAGAGGTTTAATCCCGATCGCACCTAAATCTACTATCGAGTTAGAAATAGGGCGTGTAGACTCGATATATAGGCTTAGAGCGGGTTTGTTTGAAGTCGATCGAATTACCCTACAAAATAACATTAGAACAATCGCCGCTACCGGGTTGCCATTGTCCGATCCTCAGTTAAAGCTAAAACGGGATGCAGACTATTCAGAGTATAGATTGATAGACATACTTGAAGAAATAGCAGGACGCTATCAATTATCGGTATTTACGATTGATTTACCTGATATAGAATTTTCACAAATAGCACAGACTAACCAGTCAGACCTTGATTTCTTAAACGGGTTAGCAAACAGGATCGGCGCTGTTTTCAAGATTGAAAACAGGGAATTAATTTTTACACTTCTTATAGATTTAGAAACCCGACCGCCTTTATTCGCTATTAATTCATTACAATTTATAAATTATTCTGAGATAATCTTAGGTATAGAGACTTACCAATATATTGATTATGAGGTGGTATTATTTGGAGATACGGAATATATTAGAGTTGAAGATACCCGCGTTTCTAATGGTAAAATAATCACCTATAGGGGCGCGGGTGTTGGGGCGGATGACGAAAATTTAATGGTAATCGCAGCGCGTGAACAATTAAGGCGGATCAACGGGGTCAACCATTTATTTGACTTTGAAATTTTGGGAGATTGGAGAATGATAGCAGGAAGTGTTTTCACGTTAGACGGGCGATCGGCTTTTG
>CASBRC010000427.1 GCA_949128015.1 Synechococcales cyanobacterium PMM_0003 | reverse complement strand
GCTAAGTACAGCGCCTTGCGCTGTTATAAAACCGAGAGAAATTTTTGAAAGTGCCGCTTTGCGGCACTTTCAAAAATTTCTCTATAACCTTTAAAGCCTCAATAAGCTGTATGCCAAAGCCAAAAAGTAAGAATTGGCGCTTCGCGCCAATTCTTACTTTTTTGGCTTTTATAGTGATACTGGCGCTATAGCACGGTAATCTAGGATAAGTGCTGTAAAGTACATTTGATTTATGTGGGAAAGTTTTAAGGATTGCAATGAAGTCATATTTGGCGGCCGCCGTACAAATGACCAGTATCTCTGATGTAGATAAAAATCTTGCTCAAGCAGAAGATTTGATCCAACTGGCAGTGAATCGAGGAGCAGAACTAGTTTGCTTACCTGAAAACTTTTCGTTTTTAGGTGATGAGAACGAAAAGGCAAGACTTTCGATAGAGATTGCCGAAAAAAGCGAAAAATTTCTAATTAAGATTGCTCAACGCTATCAGATCTTGTTACTTGGTGGCGGGTTCCCAGTACCTGTTGCTGACAATAATGGTAATCAAGGCAGGATGTATAATACCGCCCTACTAGTTGGGCGTGAGGGCGAAGAACTAGCCCGTTACCGCAAGATCCATCTGTTTGATGTCAACCTTCCTGATGGTAATACCTATCAAGAGTCGGCAACAGTGCTGGCAGGTACTGAGTTGCCGCCTGTATATTTTTCTGAAAAATATGGCAATCTAGGGCTGTCCGTTTGCTACGACGTGAGGTTTCCAGAGCTTTATCGTCATCTCTCCCAACTTGGCGCAAATGTACTATTTGTCCCTGCGGCGTTTACTGCTTTTACGGGCAAAGATCATTGGCAGGTGTTATTGCAAGCTAGGGCGATCGAAAACACCAGCTACGTCATCGCGCCTGCTCAGGTAGGAATGCATACGCCGCGCCGTCAGTCTCATGGTCACGCAATGATCGTTGATCCTTGGGGAATTGTCCTTGCCGATGCAGGCGATCGCATTGGTGTTGCGATCGCAGAAATCCAACCTTCACGCATCGACCAAATTCGCCGCCAGATGCCATCTCTACAACATCGCACCTTTTCTTGTTCTTAAGAAAAAAGAAAGGCGACCCTTGGGATCGCTTTTTTAGGGCGACATTTAGAGAATATGTACTAAGATCATGTTTAATGTATTGCTCTGAATTCTTTAAGCATTTTCCCGAAGCTAAATCCTAATATTTCAGGTCAATCTTCCTAGCTTTATCAATTTCCTTTCTGGCATGAGCAGCTATGCAACCTTTTCCAGCAATTGGTAACACGATCCGTCCATTACAACACCGCGATTTAGAGATCATTCAGCGATTTGCATCGCCTAACGATCTCGAACAGATCGCGGTCAGCGATCTCAGTGGTTGTCGCAGCCGCCAAAAAATCAGCTTGCACCAGTTAGCCAGTTGGTTGCCTGCGCCTGTACAAACGCTGCTAAAGCCCTATGTACGAGCCTATGTATCTGAATGTAATGGCATTATCCAAGGGTTTATTAGTGTTTCACCTTTTAATAACAACAGTAGTACTTGGCAGATCGATCGCGTTGTAGTTTTACCAGAAGCGCAGAGTGGGTCTCACAACGTCGGCACACAGATGATTCGCTATTGCCTAGAATCATGCCTAGAAGCAAGGACATGGGTACTGCAAGTTGATATCAATCAAAAAGATACGATCGCACTTTATCGCCAGAATGGATTTCAGCCACTCGCCCAATTTACAGACTGGGAAATTAGTAGTGAAAGGTTACTCGAATTAGCGCAGCATTCGCCTGATTTGCCGAACTTGATGCCTGTCAGCAATGCTGATGCCAGCCTCCTCTATCAGCTCGATACAGCCGCAATGCCCCCGCAAATTCGTCAAGTTTATGATCTGAATGCCGATGACTTTCGGGCAAAAACAATTGATAAATTGCTCAATCATGGCTCGCTACTGATTAATCATTTGCAAGATGTATCGGGCTATGTTTATGAGCCACAGCGTAAAGCTGCGATCGGTTATTTTTATTTGCTGTTACAGCGCCCGACGGTAAATCAATCTGACGAGAAGCTAGTGCATCATTGCCAGCTTACAGTTCATCCTGCTTACACATGGCTCTATCCTGAACTTACTTCACAAATTGCTCAAATTGTCACGAAGCAGTCTCCTGAATCGGCAAGTTTACAATTATCTTCGGCGGACTATCAGCCTGAACGCGAAGATTATTTAGAAGGCATTCAGGCTCAACGTCAGGGACATTCTTTATTGATGGCGCGATCGGTATGGCACAAAATCCGCGAAACTAAGCATGCCCTTGATGGGTTGCAGCTTTCACGGATGTTGTCAGGTTTACAACCCACCCAAAAGCCGATCCCAGGTCGAATTGAAAATTTGACACAGCACCATCAACACACAGATGAACCTCTTTAGCAATCTGCGATCGCTCTATCAACCGATCGCAATCTGAGCGCAGATTTTTGATTATAAGCGTCGCAAAGCAACGCTTGTAATCAAAAATATAGGTTTGCTTCAGCACAAAGTGCTGTAAGAGACAGAATTAATGAAGTTATTATTAAACCAATCTAGTTTTGGTTCAATTTATACAAAAACAAGATCCACAAGATCGTTAGGATTAGATACTGGACATTTACGCCTTGGCTGCACTTTTAAAAACGCTTGACTATGAAAATTCTCAAAATCCAGACATTACGCGGTCCAAACTATTGGAGTATCAAACGACAGCAACTTGTAGTTGTGCGATTAGATTTAGAGGATTTTCAAGTACAAAGAACTGCTTTTTATCAAAATTTATGCAAAGTGCTACCAAGTCTTGCGGGTAAAGATATTGCTCAGCGCCCCGATATTAGTGACGCTAGCTTTTTAGCAGAAATTGTGAAGGATATTGCGATCGCAATGCAAGGCTATGTCGGTATGAAAGTTGACTTTGGGACAATCAGACCTACCGTCGAAAACAATATCTATCAAGTGGTATTTGAATATCAAAACGAAGGGGCTGGTCGCTATGCGGCAAGGGCGGCCGTCAGGATCTGTACCAGTATCTTGGAGACAGGAACCTATGCAACGCAAGAATTACAAGAGGATCTCAAAGATTTAAGAGATATTCGCCTTGATGGTCAATTGGGACCAAGCACCGAGTCGATCGTTGCCGAAGCCAAAGCTCAAAATATTCCGTGGTTAGAGCTTGGTAGTCGCGCCATGATTCAACTTGGTTACGGGGTAAACCAAAGCCGTATTCAGGCGACTTTATCGAATAAAACGGGGATCTTAGCGGTAGAGCTAGCCTGTGACAAAGAAGGCACAAAAAGTATTTTACGTGCTTCAGGAATCCCAGTTCCAAGAGGCACGACGATCCGATCGCCTAAATATTTAGAAGATGCGATCGCAGAAGTAGGTGGCTTTCCGATCGTGATTAAGCCTTTAAACGGCAACCATGGGCGCGGGATCACCATTGATGTGCAGAGTGTCAAAGAGGCGATGATCGCCTTTGACATGGCGCAAGAAGTTTCTGAAGAAGTAATTATTGAGCGATTTCATACTGGACGAGATCACCGCATTCTCGTAATCAATGGTAAATTTGTCGCCGTTGCCGAACGGGTTCCCGCTAATGTCACAGGCGATGGTGTTTCCACAATTTGCCAATTAATCGAGATTACCAACCAAGATCCTCGCCGTGGCGATGGTCATGACAACGTTTTGACCCGCATCGAAATCGATCGTACTAGCATCGATATTCTGGCAAGACAAGGTTTGACAATGGACTCCGTAGCGCCTAAGGGTCAAATTTGTTATCTCAAAGCAACTGCTAATCTCAGTACAGGCGGAGTATCGGTCGATCGCACTGATGAGATTCATCCAGAAAACATTTGGCTAGCGGAACGAGTTGCCCTGATTATCGGCTTAGATATCGCAGGGATCGATATGGTTACTGAGGATATTTCCATCCCTGTCCGTCTAACCGACGGTGCGATCGTTGAGGTGAATGCCGCACCTGGATTTAGAATGCATACGGCTCCTAGCATCGGCACACCCCGCAATGTGGCTGCTCCCGTCATCAATATGCTATTCCCAGAAGGTTCGCCATGTCGTATTCCCATCGTGGCGATCACAGGTACAAATGGTAAAACCACGACAACTCGCTTGATCGCGCACATTTTCAAGCAGACAGGTAAGCGCGTTGGATATACCACCACCGATGGCATTTATATCGGTGAATGTTTAGTCGAGAAAGGCGACACGACGGGCCCCTATAGCGCCCAAGTCATTCTCCGCGATCCCACCGTTGAAGTTGCGATTTTAGAAACTGCAAGGGGTGGCATTTTGCGATCGGGCTTAGGCTTTGATGGTTGCGATGTTGGCGTGGTAATGAATGTAGCCGCCGATCATCTTGGGATTGGGGACATTGACACAATTGAAGACTTAGCAAGGCTCAAGAGTACTGTCGTTAAAACCACTTTACCAAGTGGCTATGCTGTATTGAATGCTGACGATCCGTTAGTTGTGGCGATGGCGCAAGGGTTGGAGTCAAAGATTGCTTATTTCAGTATGAACCCTGAGAGTGCTTTGATTAAATCGCACATCGCGCAAGGTGGACTAGCCGCAGTGTATGAAGAAGGATTTCTGACAATTTTGAAGGGTGATTGGAAACTGCGGATCGAGGAAGCCGTAAATGTACCTTTAACTCTCGGTGGTCGAGCCGCCTTCAATATTCAAAATTCTCTGGCTGCTTGTTTGGCTGCCTTTGCTCAAGATGTACAAATCGAGCAGATTCGTCAAGGCTTAGATACATTTGTGGCTTCTAGCGAGCAAACTCCTGGACGGATGAATTTGTTTGACTTGGGTAAATACCATGCACTCGTTGATTATGCCCATAACCCTGCGGGATTTAAGGCGATCGCAGAATTTATCCAGAAATGGGAAGGCGAAGCGATCGGCGTGATCGGCGCACCTGGCGATCGCCGCGATGAGGATATCATCGAGCTAGGACAATTGGCTGCAAAAATGTTTAGTCGGATCTTTATCAAAGAAGATAAAGATTTACGTGGTCGTAATCCCCGTGTTGTTGCTGACCTCTTGCGTCAAGGAATTCAAGAAGTAGATAGCAATATTCCCTGTATTACAATTCTTGACGAACCAGAAGCTGTCACCGCCGCCTTGGATATCGCCCCTCAAAGTAGTTTAGTTGTGATATTTCCTGACAAAGTGGATCTCGCTCTTGCTATCATTGAGTCGCGTAAGTCCAAAATGTCGTCGTAGAGTCCGCCTATGCCGCGTGTAATTTGCCTTGGCGAAGTCTTAATTGATCAAATAGCCGAAGATATTGGTGTCCCCTATGAGCAAGTTAGCTCTTGGAAGCCTTTTTTTGGTGGAGCACCCGCTAACGTCGCCTGTGGGTTAGCCAAACTGGGAACCCCTGTCAGCCTAATTAGCTGTGTGGGGAAAGATGTCACAGGAACTGATCTGCTCAAGCAGTTAGGTGCAGCAGGTGTGGAAACTTCAGGTGTGCAAGTGCATCCTGAATCGACTACTCGTGAGGTATATGTTACCCGTGATATACATGGCGATCGCAGTTTTGATCGCTTTAATGGTGATGACAAAACCTTGTTTGCTGATACCTTGATGTCTGCTGAGCATTTGCCTGAGCATTTATTTGCCGATGCTAAGTTTCTAGTATTAGGGACTCTCGGTCTATCAAGTCCCCAAACATCTAGAGCGATCGGTCGAGCGCTAAAGCTTGCCGAGAAGTATTTTGTGAAGGTGATCGTTGATATCAACTGGCGATCGATGTTCTGGAAAAATCCTGAACAGGTTACTACGTTGTTGCCAGTTTTACTGCGATATATTGATTTTCTGAAAATGACTGAAGATGAGGCAAAGTTACTATTTCGATTAACTAGTCCCGCTGCGATCGCTCAAGCTCATAGTCATCTGGAAGGAATTTTGATCACTAATGGCGATAAAGATTGTCGCTATTATCTAGGTGAAAAGCAGGGCAAGCACGCTGTTTATCCTGTCCATTCGATCGATACAACTGGTGCTGGGGATGCTTTTTTAGCAGCATTTATCCATAAGATTTATCATCGTCCGCTTACAGATTTGCTTGATTCTAAGTTTGCGAACGATGTAATTGGCTATGCTTGCGCCGCAGGGGCTTTGACGACTTTAGACATGGGTGCGATCGCAAGCCAACCTAGCGATCGGCAAATTCGCGAGTTTCTCGCTATGCGCGAAACAAAATAATAATTTTTAGTCATAAAAAAGAGAGGACGCAAAGCGTCCTCTCTTTTTTATGACTAAAAATTAGTTGAGCTATTATTGACAACAATCGATCAGATTTACGCTATCAACGATGCTTGATTGAATGCGGTGAGTATAGCTGTCGCCACTTGTATCAGGAAAGATCAAAAGCCAAAAGAGAAAGGCAGCGCTCCGCGCCGCCTTTCTCTTTTGGCTTTTGATCTTT
>CASBRC010000426.1 GCA_949128015.1 Synechococcales cyanobacterium PMM_0003 | reverse complement strand
TTATCCGCACTGATTGAGCAAGCAGGGGCGATCGCAATCCCATTTGGGGCAGTCTCTGACCATAAATTAGAACTGGAAAAGGTCATGCAACAGGCGATCGCGACAGCCGATATTGTCATTTCCACGGGCGGCGTTTCCGTTGGTGATTATGACTATGTTGATGAATTGCTAGAAAAAATGGGTGCTGATATTCATGTGCGATCGGTAGCAATTAAACCCGGTAAGCCTTTAACCGTCGCAACTTTTAAAGAGGATAAAATCATTTATTTCGGAGTCCCCGGCAATCCAGTTTCGGCAATGATGAGCTTTTGGCGGTTTATTCGTGGTGCGATCGCAAAATTAAATGGTGCGAATCCGACATACTGGTATCCACAATTTATCAAGGCAACGACTACTGAAGATTTACATGCACAAGGCAGACGCGAAACCTATCTATGGGGAAACTTAACCTATCAAAAGGGAAGCCCAGTTTTTCAGCCTGTAAAGAACTATAGCTCTGGCAACTTAATTAGTGCGATCGGGGTAAATGCTCTCGCCGTAATGCGCGTAAATCAAACTTATGTTCCTGCGGGAGATGTCGCGATCATTATGCTAATCTAATCGTGATTTTCAGTTATGGCGCTAACTCATTGTTAACGGTATAATTTGAAGGCTATAAGCGATATAAAAATTTTTTGCAGTTGTCGTAGACAATAAAAAAAATTTGATAAACAAACATAGTTCATAGTATTTCCATCCAGTCTGAGTTTAGCCTTGTAGAGCTACTGGCAAAAACGAAGACCTCTTAACGAATCTATGTGCCATTAACAACTATTGGTATCTATCAGATGTATGCAAAGTTCTCCTCTAATGTATCGGGCATATTTTCTGGCTGCTTGCATCATTGAGGATGTTCGTCTTATGTCATTAGATGACAATAATCTAACTAATGAAAATATAAACTCACTTATAAGAGGGTATAGAGTTTCTCCATCCGATGTTTTGCAACAGCAGCTAATTGAAATTCATATGGGGCTGATTCGTGAAACGATCGCATCTCTACCAATCTCTTTAATTAACCAGAAGAATATTGGGGAACGCAGATCAAGCGATCGCACAGACAAAAACGAACGGCGAGTATCTAGTCGTAGGGTGGGGGAACGTAGATCAAGCGATCGCGAATTACTCGAAGCGGGTAAACAAGGATTAAAAAAAGCCTTAATTCAATTTAATCTCGATACCGCGCCAAATTTTTCTGAATTTGCGCGATCGCATATTCAGCAGCACCTAGAGAATTTTTTGCAAAGACAGTATCTCGACAATCGTAATGAGCCTCAAGAACCTGAAGAAGCCGATCCGCAAACTTCGATCACCCGTAAACAAGAAACTCTCGAAATTTTGCAAGCCTATCGAGCTAACCCGTCGATCAAGCTGCGTAATCAACTGGTAAACCTAAATATTGGCTTAGTGCGCCGTGAAGCTTATCACTGGAAAAATCAATGTCAAGAGAGCTTTGAGGACTTGATGCAGGTTGGCTCTCTTGGATTAATCAATGCAATCGAGCGGTTCGATGTAAGTAAAGGCAATGCTTTTAGCTCTTTTGCAGTGCCGTATATCAAAGGTGAAATCCAGCATTACTTACGCGACAAAAGCCCAACGGTGCGGATGCCTCGTGCTTGGTTGACAACTTATAATCAAGGCTGCAAAATCATCCGCAACAAACGTGCTGAGACTGGGCGCGAGCCATCCAGTCAAGAAATCGCTAACGAGCTAGGTATTACTGTTAGTGAATGGTATGACATTAAACTTGCCTGTCAAAACCGATCGCCGATTAGTCTAGATACGCCCATCAATCAAAGCGAAGACAGCAGTACCTCGATCGGCGATCTCGTCACTGATCATAAATATCAAAGTTTTCAACTTGCGCAAGAAGATAATCTTCGTTTACAACAAGCTCTAGACTTGCTAGAAGATCGCACCCGTGAAGTAGTTGAGTTTGTATTTCTCAAAGAATTTACCCACCGTGAAGTTGCTGACACTTTAGGGATTAGTGCTGTCACTGTTTCACGACAGCTAAAAAAGGGCTTAATTGCTCTGAAAAAGATTTTGGCTACGCCAATTGAATAAATGACTTCATCATTCTTCGCCAAAAGGTTTTTCTTCGGTTTCACCCGCCTTATCTTGCATTAAGGCTGCTTGAGCCATTTGCTGAAATACACCTAAATTTATATCTGGATCGGATAAATTTTCTTGCCAATTTAATTCATTTTGAATATCTTCCAGCAGTTGATTAGCGATTTCATCTTGAAGACTTTCTGAAAGTTTTTGAGCTTCTTTAAAGGCTTTTTCGAGTAATTTGGTCATAGTTTTTTGATGGCGTTAGGTAATTTCTGACAATAAAAACACCAAGATAGGCAATCGACCAGAAGATATATTGATATTAGTAGGGGCAAAGCATTCCCATCGATACTTATGAATTCTAAGATATTCTTATTTGGGAATGCTTTGCCCAAACCTCGCAACGCAGGGACAATTTATCCTTTAAGGCGAAGAGGGTTTAGCATTTGCGGAGTGAGATTTCGGTGATGAGTTGAAATATGGTGGCGCAAATGCTAAACCCCTACCAGTTTCTTGTAGGGTGCGTTAGCGATAGCGTAACGCACTTTTGTCTTTTGAATCGTGCGTTACGCTATCGCTAACACACCCTACGAAGGTTTAAAAAAAGAAAAAAGCGATCGCATTAATGCGATCGCTTATTTGTTTTATTCAAAACCTTCGCAAAGCGAAAGCTTATAGATTAAATAGCAGTAGTTGCTTGGACTCTAGCGCGAGCCATCCGCAAATTTTGCTCAGCTTGAATTTTGCCTTGCTTATCTTCAGCCTTAATACCAGCCAAAGCTTGCTCAGCATCTGCAAGTTTTTTACGAGCCTCTTCAACATTGATCGTGCTGCCGAGTTCGCCACTACGCACCAATACGGTTACTTCG
>CASBRC010000425.1 GCA_949128015.1 Synechococcales cyanobacterium PMM_0003 | reverse complement strand
GTTTTGATACTCTTACCTTATGGAGAAGCAAGCAAGCGATCGCTACAGCTTTTTGGGTTTTTACTAAAATTTTGAGGTAAAAGGAAATGGATTATTTAAAAGGTCGTTATTCTCTTGCTGTAGCGATCGGTGCAATTTTTGGAGCCTTGAGTCGTTTTTATATTATTGAATTTGTCAAAGCTGCTTTGGGAAAGAATTTGGGGTTTTGTGGCACATTCTTGATCAATGTATCTGGCTGTGTATTGATTGCCTATATTTTGACTTTAGCGATCGAGAATATTCGCATCATTTCTCCTGAATTACGATTGATGACTACAACAGGTTTTTGTGGAGCTTATACGACATTCTCTAGCTATGGATTGGAATCCAAAATGTTCTTGGATAAAGGCGAGATAATCATGATGTTAATTTATTGGATTGGTAGTGCGATCGCAGGCATGATTGGTATTCAAATTGGACTGTTATTGGCAAGGGCAAGCCCCAAACATTAAGGAGTTAGGCAAATCAACCAAAAACTAAAGTTTTTGATTGATTTGCCTAACTCCTATTTAAAATAAACTGGCAACTGCAAGCATTAATCCCCGACTGAATGAATGAAAAAAAAAGATGGATGGTTTCGTGTTGCCCTACGGTGGCGAGGTTCGGTAGTTCCAGAAGTATTGCCGCGATCGCTATTATGTGGATTATTTGGTGCTTTTATTTATATTCTTTATCTCTATCAGGTGAAAGTTTCTCTCCCGATTCTTGGTAGTATTATTCCTAATATCGTCTTAGGTTTATTACTCGTATTTCGTACTAACACAGCCTATGAACGCTTTTGGGAAGGGCGTAAAGCATGGGGAAGCCTAGTAAATACCGTGCGCAATTTCTCACGACAAATATTAGTTGCGATCGCAGAAAAAGACGATGGGGATCGTCAAGCTAAAATAGCAGCCGTGAAGTTATTGCCAGCTTTTGCGATCGCACTGAAACTACATTTGCGATCGGAGCCAATCAACGCAGAACTTGAAGCAAATCTCTCACCCAAACAGTTCGATCGTCTTAAAACGATGAATCATCCAACTCTCGAAATTGGTTTTTGGATTAGTAGCTATTTGCAAAAACAATTTCAGCAAGAAAAACTCGATCGCTATCAACTAGGTGACATGAGTCAACTTTTACATCAAATGATTGATGTAATGGGTATTTGCGAACGTATTCTTAAAACTCCGATCCCCTTAGCTTATTCTATCCATTTAAAACAATTACTGATGATCTATTGCCTATCACTTCCATTTCAAATGGTCGAGCAACTACAGTGGATGACCAGCCCAATCGTAGCTCTGATAAGCTTCACGCTATTAGGGATAGAAGAAATTGGCATTCAAATTGAAGATCCATTTGGGCATGATGCCAATGACTTACCATTAGATAATATTTGTAATACGATGTTGCGGAACATTGAAGACCTGTTCCTAGTTTGCGAAAATTAATTTAACAAAAATATCAGCCAATATTAATATTTATAGCAATGTAATGTTCAAGCGAAAAATAAAGAAATTAAGTAATAAACATACAGGTGAGATAATAAGTTATTATTCTTAACATAAATAAATATTATGTTTTAAATTTTGATAATGCAAGTGTTAAATCCAAATTGGACAATGACAGAAGAAGATCTAGCTAAAAAAGCTTTTGATATTGCCTACAAGCGAGAAATTGAAGCATTAGTTGACTCCGTGCGCCGCAGAGTTGGCTCTCTAAATGAAATCGATGACATGTGGCGGTTACATGATTTCTTGAGTGTTAAACGTCATGAAATTGACGGACGGTATGACTTTCGGATTTCTACAATAATTTTTGTTTTTGCAGATCTAGTAAAAAATGGCTGGCTTGACCTAAGTGAACTGGAAGGATTGGATGCTGACAAAATCGCGAAAGTTGCTGCACTTGCCCGTATGTAACTCCAGCAATTTTCATTATAAAAATTGGCTTCACAATTAGAATTACCGATGTAAATCCTGTCAGCGTTGCCTGATACACTAGCTTGGCATAGCTTGATCTCTATCCTTAGAGGTTTTCACATAGGAAAAACAAAATGTAGACTCGTGTTAGTAGTAGAAAAATACCAGCAATGAATTGATTAGTTTTGTTTAATTTCCCAATATTTAGTCTATATGGTGGTTAAAATTTATACCATCTCCATTGCCTGATAGGTTAGATGTAAATTTCCACCATTAGATTCATATAACTTTTGAACGAAAAATTCATCTCATTCTTGAAAGACAAAGTATCTAGATTTATCATTTAGTAAACACAATAAGCTCACCCATGACATACACAATTAACTCAGCCAGAAGCATTTTCCCTAACACTTTAGCTGCCGATGTTGTTCCAGCTACTACTGCTCGTTTCAACCAACTTAGCCCCGAAGACCAATTAGCTTGGATTTGGTTTACTTATCTGGAGATGGGTAAAACCGTAACGATCGCAGCTCCTGGGGCAGCAAGTATGCAGTTGGCTGAATTGACCTTGAGTGAAATCAAGAAAATGAGTTTTCAGCAACAAACTCAAGTCATGTGTGATCTCGCTAATCGGGCCGACACTCCCATTTGTCGTACTTACGCAGTTTGGTCACAAAACATCAAACTAGGTTTTTGGTATGAGCTTGGTGAATTGATGGAAAAAGGTATTGTAGCTCCAATTCCTGAAGGTTATCGCCTATCTGCTAATGCCTCAGCGGTACTTAATACTCTTAAAGGTTTAGAACCAGGTCAACAAATCACCATTCTGCGCAACTCAGTAGTTGATATGGGCTACGACGCTAATAAACTCGGTGAATACACTCGTGTTGCAGAACCAGTAGTCCCACCCCAAGAGATGTCTAAGCGCACACAAGTCGCGATCGAAGGCATTGACAACCCCATAGTGTTGTCCTATATGGACAACCTCAATGCCCACGACTTTGATGCACTGATCGCACTCTTCCTGCCAGATGGCGCTTTGCAGCCTCCTTTCCAAAGACCAATTGTTGGTAAAGATGCAGTTCTTAGATTCTTCAAGGAAGAATGTCAGAACTTGGTACTAGTTCCTGAAAGAGGTGTTTCTGAACCAGCAGATGGTGGTTATACCCAAATCAAAATTACTGGTAAAGTCCAAACTCCTTGGTTTGGTTCTGCTGTAGGTATGAATATTTCTTGGCGCTTCTTACTTGATCCTGACAACAATATTTTCTTTGTTGCGATCGATTTGCTTGCGTCTCCTAAAGAGCTCTTGAACCTTGCTCGTTAAATAGTTTCTAATCCTTTACGGAACAAAAGCGGCGCATTGCGCCGCTTTTGTTCCGTAAAGGATTAAGAACAAGCCAAACCCAGATTTTCTATAAAAGTCTAGTGACGGGATCGATTGCGATCTTCTGTAATTGTCTAAACTTACATCATTGACATTTGAGAATATGCAAACGAGTTCAACACAAAAATTTTTGGGCGTGGATGATTGGATTGGATTGCTGATGGTAATGTTTATTCTAGGGCTATGGTTTGTGAGCTTAGTTCTATTACTGCCCATTTCTACATCAGATAGTAATAATTGGTTTTGGATAGTCGTTTGTATTTTGGGGCGTACTTATCTGCATACAGGATTATTCATTCTTGCTCACGATGCAATGCATGGAAATTTAATCCCTCACCATCGAATCCTCAATAATTTCATCGGGAGTTTGGCAGTTGGGATTTATGGTTTTTTGTCCTATGACCATTGCTATATAAATCATCATAATCATCATCGCTACCCTTCTCAAAGTGGCGACCCTGATTTTCATGGTCAGTATGATAATCCAGTATTTTGGTATGGGAAATTCCTGCTCGAATATTTTCCAATGCGATCGCTAATTATTTTTATAGTTAGTGTAAGTGTGATTTTTTTAGCGTTAATAACCATTTTCCATGTTCCATTGATTAATTTAATCCTGTTTTGGCTATTACCTCTTATTTTTAGCTCTCTACAACTATTCTTTTTTGGGACTTATCTACCGCATCGCTACGTTTATAACAACTCAAATTTTTTACCTCGGATTCATAGCGATCGCTACTCTATCCTCTGGTCATTTTTTAGCTGTTACAACTTTGGGCATTACCATTGGGAGCATCACGAATATCCAAAAACTCCTTGGTATCGACTACATAATATTCACCAACAAAACTAATAAAGAGATGACGCTTTGCGTCATCTCTTTATTAGTTTTATTGGCTTTATTGTAAAAAGAAGCGTCGCAGCGCGATGCTTTTTGTTTTTTTTTGTTAGGATGTTTGGGCTTTAAGCCATGCCCAAGGTACGGCGATCACCTTATTTGATGGATGCACAAAGGCACGTCGCACAAATACTTCATATTTATTATTTTCGATCGCCTTTAAAATATTGCGATACAAAATCAGTGATGACCATACTGGCCATCTAGCATCGCGGCATAACGCCGAAACACCATCTTCAGCATGTTGATAAAACTGTCGCGCTCTTTGGATTTGGAATCGCATTAGCTCGACCCAACGCTCATCAACCGTACCGCTTAATAAATCTTTTTCGGTATAGTCGAAATAACGTAGATCTTCAAGGGGCAAATAAATTCGTCCTCTTTGAGCATCTTCGCCAATATCTCGCAAAATATTAGTTAATTGCATTGCTATACCTAAGGCGATCGCAGCTTCCGTTGCTGTGGCAATTACCGATGGATCTTTTGTTTCAAAGCCCATGATTGCTGCCGACATCAAGCCTACTGTTCCTGCGACACGATAGCAATATAAATGCAGATCGTCGAAGGTTTGGTAGCGATCATATTTGAGATCCATCCGCATTCCAGAGATCATGTCTTTGAATGGCTGGATCGACATCGGATAATGCTTAACTGTGTCAGCCAAAGCAATATCTGATGCATGGTTCGGATCGCCACGGAATGTCGCCTCCAACTGTTTCTCCCAGTTAAAAAGCGTTTCTGCATCTGTGGTGTCTGCTTGCATACCATCAACAAGCTCGTCAGTACGACGACACCAAGCATAGATAGCCCAAGTTGCTCGTCGTTTTGCTGCGGACATCAGCATAGTGCCAAGATAAAAGGTCTTGGCATACTTAGCCGTGATACAACGACAAATCTCATAGGCTTCATCCAAATTGACTGGCTGACGCATGACCATGGGCTTAGGCACTGACGACAGATGGATTTGACTGGTTTTGGTTAGAGGTTCGACCAAGGACTTTATTTCCAGAAGATTGACTTGCGTTTAGACTTGCGTTATGGATTTCCTGTGCTGTTAGCTTACCAGAAAGTACAGCCCCTTCCATACTGCCAAAAAAGGGTTGTGCTGTATAGCTACCTGACAAAAAGAAATTTGCGATCGGTGTAGCTTGGCTAGGACGAAATTTTTCTCGGTCGGGAGTGGCAGTATAAATAGATCTTGGAGTTTTTACAACATGGGATTTTAGGACTTTAGCAGGGCTAGGTAGGTGTTGAGGAAATAGTTTGGCGAGTTCGTCTAGAGTTGCTTCAACGATTTCATTATTGGGGCGATCGATCCAATCCGCAGCAGGAGCAAATACTAGCTCTAGCATCGACTTATCAGGATCGGCGTATTCTTTGCAAGAATTGCTCATGTCTGAGTAAACGCTTAGAAGTGGCGATCGCGAAAATAGCGTGTGATCAATATCGGTGAGCTTGCGATCGAACCAGATTTGAACACTGATGACTGGTACACCTTCAAGGTTGTCTAGTTGTTGGAAATAGGGCAAGGCTTGCCAATCGGTGGGGATGTAATTTTTAAAAGCGTCCACGGACATCGCCGAAACATAAGCATCGGCGGCTATTTCGCGACTGGGCGAACCGTCAGTGCCTTGAATAATTAATTTTGTGACATTGCCATCTTTATCAGTCACGATTTCCTTAAGGGCTACGCCTGTGTGTACTTCACCGCCACGGGCGACTACATAATCAACGATTGGTTGGCAAAGTCGCTCAGGTGGTGCGCCATCTAAGTAGGCAATCTTAGAGCCGTCTTTTTGTTGTAAAAACTTGTTAAGGGCGCGGAGGGGAACCGTTGCCGAAATAACATCGGGATCGATGAACTTAAGAGACTTACAAACAGCAACAAAAATGTCAGTGGTAATATCTTTGCCAATGCCACGCATCTCTAACCATTCCTCAAAGGTGTATTTGTCCATTGAGACAACATAATCATCACCACGCACGATCGCAGGGATTAGCCCGATCGCAAAGCGGATCTTTTGATTCCAAGTGAGCATATCATTGTTGCGAAGAATCGAGGCAATGATATTAAATGGTGCGGGAATATTGGGAACATCAAACCATGACAGCACTCCAGGCTTTTCGGGTTGATTAAAGATCAGGGCATGGCGCTTCCACTGCAAACGATCCAAAATATTTAGCTCTCCCATGAGTTGCAGCATATTCGGATAAGCGCCAAAAAAGTTATGCAATCCTGTTTCGATCCAGTCACCATCTACATCTTTCCATGCAGCGACTAGCCCGCCTAGAACATTACTGCGCTCTAGCAAGATTGGCTGATGCCCCATGTCCACTAAATATTTGGCACAGGATAGTCCTGCTAACCCTCCTCCAGCGATCGCAACACGCATTTTCTTTTTATACCTGTACGTTTAGTTTTTATACTTAAGTTATCTCCATCTTACTTCGCAAAGCTTAATAATTCACTGAATTTTCTCTGTAAAAGTCTCAGAAGATCTCATTTTTGTTTTAAGTCAGGATGGCGATCAAAACTTTATCTCAGCCAGTATGGTAAAAAGCCTAATTTATTCCCCTCAGCTATCTAGTGAGTCATCACGTAAATTATGGATGGCAGCAATTAAGTTCCCGATGTATAGCGTGGCGATCGTGCCGATCGCGACGGGGACTGCCGTGGCTTACCGCAATACAGGAGAAATTAACTGGGGCATTTTTTTTGCATTTCTAGTTTCTGCTGTGTTGATTTTGATTTGGGAAAATCTTTGTAATGATGTGTTTGATGCAGAAACAGGTATCGACATCAATAAGGCGCATTCGGTGGTCAACCTCACGGGCAAGAAGAATTTAATCTTTGCGATCGCGAATATTTGCTTGCTCCTAGGCATCAGTGGCGTATTGGCGATTTCATGGCTACAGCAAGATGTCGTTGTAGTTAGTGCGATCGCTATTTGTTGTGTGCTTGGTTATATTTACCAAGGTCCACCATTTAGGCTGGGATATCAAGGCTGGGGCGAAGTTTTATGCTTTTTTGCCTTTGGTCCTTTAGGAGTTTCGGCAGCCTATTACAGTCAAACCAAATCTTGGTCTATTGGTTCCCTTGCGGCGGCAATTATTGTCGGAATTATTACTAGTTTGATTTTATTTTGCTCGCATTTCAACCAAGTAGAGGACGATCTAGCTGCGGGAAAGCGATCGCCAGTTGTGAGATTAGGAACTAAGCGATCGGCGCAACTTTTACCTTGGCTTTGTGGTGTGATTTATGCGATCTTAATCGTGGCGATCGCCCTTAACTTTTTTCCAGTCTGGACTGCGATCGTGTTAATCAGCTTTCCGATCGCTTGGAAATTATGTACATTCATTAGTGAAAACCATGAACGCTCTGAACTTTTGCTCAACTATCGATTTATTGCCGTTGCCTTGCACTTTGTGATTGGTTCATGTCTCAGTATTAGCCTTGTTCTTTGAGGTTTTATAATTTCTAGAAAACAATTTTTCTCTTTTTGGTAGTTTAAAAAATATTATAAGGAATTAATAATCAGCACTTAGAAGTTTGCCTGCATCTCAATGCTAAAATGCATTCTACTGACATGGATGTTTACTTTGTGGACTCTTCTGGGTTTAGGGCGGTAACTGTATAATCTGATACAATAGCTGCATGTTTGACAAGGGCTAAGTCTTTGGTGTGAAAGGCTTTCATCTATTATTAGCCGAGCTTATCCCCTTAAACCCAGAAGAGCCATAATGTGTCTGCGATTTGAGCTTTTTTGAGTAGGAAATCAATCATGTCTACAATCACAATTGAAGTTAATCCAGATATTGCAAAAGCCTATCAGGGCATTAATTCTACTAGGCGCGGAAAGTTAGAGTTATTGTTTAGTATTTTACTAAAACAGGAACTGGATAATCGACCTTTATCCGAAATAATGGACAACATTGGTTACAAGGCTCAGGGG
>CASBRC010000424.1 GCA_949128015.1 Synechococcales cyanobacterium PMM_0003 | reverse complement strand
GGAAAATCTATGGTGACATCCTTAAATCCCCTAAAGTTTTGCATCCGCAACTTTTCTATATGCATAACTGCTTTAACACCATTAGGTTTGATTTTATATTGATTGTAATGATATTCGCTCAGACTTGATTTTACACTGCGAGATCTCTGATAGTGAGATTATAAATTTTGATACACTACTTATAAATTAATGTGTAGATTAGCTATGAGCATCCAAGAAATCGAGTCGGCTATCAAAATGCTCTCTACTAAAGAATTAGCAAACTTAACAACATGGCTGATAGATTACCACGAGAAAATATGGGATCAGCAAATAGAAGATGATCTTGATTCTGGGAAACTGGATCAATTAATAGAAATTATTCACGCTGCTAACTCCAAAAATTGATTTCATGATTCGGATAACTTGTGAGCTAAGCTCAAAGCTATATGCTTTCTAGTTTTAATCATGACAAATAATGTACAAATCCCTGTCGTTGTCTCTGGGGCGACAGGCAAAATGGGGCGCGAAATTATCAAAGCGATTGCCCAAGCGCCAGACATGACCCTCGTAGGCGCGATCGGTCGCCAGCACATCGGCGAAGATATCGGTGAAGTCATCGGGATTGGTGAATTAGAAATCCCTGTGACTAATAATCTCGAAGTTGTCCTTGCCCAAGCCGCGCAGGAGTCACAACTACCAGTAATGATCGATGTCACTCATCCCAGCATCATCTATGAAAATATTCGTTCTGCGATCGCATATGGAGTACGACCAGTTGTCGGTACAACAGGCTTAAGCGAACAACAAATTGCCGAACTAGCCATTTTCACTGACAAGGCAAGCATGGGCTGCATCATTGCCCCAAATTTCTCCGTTGGCGTGATTTTGATGCAACAAGCTGCGATCGCAGCAGCTAAATATTTTCAGCATGTGGAAATCATCGAACTGCACCACAATCAAAAAGCCGATGCTCCTAGCGGCACGGCTCTTAAAACCGCACAGATGCTCTCGGAACTAGGTCAAACTTTTAATCCTACTCTTGTCGATGAAAAGGAGCATCTCACGGGTGCTAGAGGCGCAACCTACGGCGAAAATATTCGTATTCATAGCGTGCGTTTGCCAGGAATAGTTGCGCGTCAGGAAGTGATTTTTGGCGCAATGGGCGAAACTTTGAAGATTGAGCATAATGCTAGCGATCGCACTTGCTACATGGCAGGTGCATTGCTGTGTGTCCGCAAAGTACTAGCGCTCAAGTCACTTATCTATGGCTTAGAGAAATTACTTTAAAAATCAAGTTTCCCTCACGGACTTGATTTTTATCAATAAAAAAGCCCTTGCATTGCAAGGGCTTTTTGTTTTTCAAGAATACCCCCAGGGGAATTCGAATCCCCGTCGCCTCCGTGAAAGGGAGGTGTCCTAGGCCTCTAGACGATGGGGGCGTGTTCTTGACCTTTATTAAGATACATACCAGACCGAAACTTTGTCAACACCTAAAGCAAACTTTTTTTAATCAAGTAAAAACTCACTACTTCGGGGTGAGTTTTTACTTGATGGCGGGGCGAATGCCATAGTTGCGGTAGCGCCAGTAATCTTGCAAGATTTGAGCATGGTCAAAACATAACTGACTAGGGGTTTCCCAAGCCGCAAAAACACCGACAGACTTAGCATCATCATCGGCTTGCGGCTCACCCACCGCCTCAGCCATGTACACAGCACTAATCGTATGCTGACGCTCATCACGGCTAGGATCAGAATAAATCCCCAGTAAGTCAATTAGCTCCACCTGTAGCCCCGTTTCTTCCTGTGCTTCTCGCCTTGCCGCATCTTCCAGACATTCGCCATAATCGACAAATCCCCCCACGATCGCCCAGCCATGGGGAGGATTAAGTCGCTCGATTAACACAATCGGTTGATTTGGACGATCGCGCAGGGCAATGATGATATCAACCGTAGGAACAGGATTTCGGTAAGTCACTTGATTTGCCATAAAAATTTTTAGTATAGCAATCTAAAACAAAGCAATTAGATGTAGGCGCGAAGCGTCACCATCTAATTGCTTTGTTTAGGGTAATTACAGCTACAAAATGCAGCCTGACACTGAGCTATGATGCAATCTCACAATCCGAGAGCTATAAGCCTTACTCGGCAGGAGAGTATTTCTTTGATTCCAATCAGCATAGAAATTGTAGAAGGTAATCCAAATCTTGCCTCTCTCTTGGGTTGGCACTTACAGCAGATTGGCTACTCGGTATTTCAGGCTGTGAGCTGTCAGCAAGCAAAATTGGTGTTTCAAAAGCAGCAGCCGAGCTTGGTAATTTTAAGTACCGATCTGCCTGATGGAGATGGTATTGAGTTATGTCGTTGGCTTCACAAACAAAGAAGTTCACTAGTATTCGTGATTTCATCGCGTACTAATGAATCTGACATTGTAGAAGGCTTAAAAGCGGGTGCAGATGATTATTTGTGTAAGCCCTTTGGGATGCAGGAGTTTTTGGCAAGGGTGGAGGCTCTGACGCGCAGATTACGCACGTCTGCACCGCCTGCTTGTCTGGATTATGGCGTACTGAAGATCGATCTCGTGCAGCGACAAGTCAGGCTCAAGGGCAGTGCGATCGATTTAACGCCTCAGGAGTTTAGTTTGCTCTATGTGCTTGCGCAGTCTGAGGGCTTGGCGCTAAGTCGGGCGGAGCTATTGCAACGGGCTTGGCCAGATGAGATTAATAATCCGCGCACTGTGGATACTCATGTTTTATCGTTACGCAAAAAACTAGAGGTCGATCCGCAGCAGCCCAATCTAATCCAAACAGTGCGAAATATTGGCTATCGGTTTAATCCTGATGCGTTATTGCGATCGCCTTTACGTCCTAATTCTCAAAATTTAAATAACAACAATAGCGATCGCACTCCACAGTTCACGGCTCCACCTAGTCGCTCATTTGCTAAATACTAGCGAAGGTAAAGCGCGAAAAGCTATGGCGCACACTGTGAGTGAGCCATAGCTTTTCGGGTTTTAGCTTTTATTACGCTTATCTAATATGGAATGATGTTATGATAGGCTTCGCAAAAAAGAATTTGTGTTTGACTAGCTTAGCTAACTTGCCGATGTAGCACAGGGGTAGTGCAGCTGATTCGTAATCAGCAGGTCGTGAGTTCAAATCTCATCATCGGCTTACTTTCAAAAATTTCTCTGGGTTTCATGGCAGCGCAAAGCGCTGTATACAGACTATCCAGATGGCTACCTAATTTTTTGTGATAAAAATGAGGTTTGTGGAAAAGTAAGTAAGAATGACCAACAGCAGTAAATTTTAGTAGTATGAACTTTTTGAAAAAATCTGGGGATTAAGATGGCGATCGCGGCGGAAAAGCAAAATAACTCGGAATCCTTTGAGCAGAAACTATGGAAGACTGCGGATAAGCTGCGAAAAAATATTGATGCGGCGGAGTATAAGCATATTGTTTTGGGTTTGATTTTTCTGAAATACATCTCGGATGCGTTTGAGGAGTTGCACCAAAAGCTGATGGCAGGTGAGGGGGATTTCGCGGGAGCCGATCCAGAGGATCGGGATGAGTACTCGTCAGAAAATGTGTTTTTTGTGCCTGTAGAGGCGCGGTGGTCATATCTTCAAGGGCAAGCGAAACAGCCTGATATTGGTAAAACTGTCGATTTGGCGATGGAGGCGATCGAGCGAGAGAATGCCAAGCGGTTAAAGGGGATTTTGCCCAAGGTTTATGGTCAGCAGAAGTTAGACAAAAATTCTTTGGGTGGGTTAATCGATTTGATTGGCTCGATTGTGTTGGGAGATGCTGAGGCGCAGGCGCAGGATGTTTTGGGACGGGTTTATGAGTATTTCTTGGGTCAGTTTGCGCTGTCTGAAGGTAAGAAGGGAGGACAGTTCTATACGCCTGAAAGTATTGTGCGGTTATTGGTAGAAATCTTGGAGCCTTATAATGGGCGGGTGTTTGACCCTTGCTGTGGTTCGGGTGGGATGTTTGTCCAGAGTGAGAAGTTTGTCAAAAATCACCAAGGGCGCTTGGATAATCTCTCGATCTATGGTCAGGAGAGTAATGAGACGACTTATAAGCTATGTCGGATGAACCTTGCGATTCGGGGGATTGATGGCTCAAATATTAAGTGGAACCCTGAAGGGTCTTTTTTGAATGATGCTCATAAAGATTTGAAGGCGGATTTTGTGATTGCGAATCCTCCTTTTAATGACAGTGATTGGAGCGGCGATCTATTGGCAAATGATGGGCGTTGGCAGCATGGCAAGCCGCCACAGGGTAATGCTAACTTTGCTTGGGTGCAGCATTTCCTTTATCATTTGTCGCCGACTGGTTCGGCAGGTTTTGTGTTGTCCAATGGTTCGCTGTCTTCTAATACGAGCGGTGAGGGCGAGATTCGCAAGGCTTTAGTGTTGGGTGATTTGGTGGATTGTATTGTGATGTTGCCGACGCAGCTTTTTTACAATACGGGGATTCCTGCTTGTTTGTGGTTTCTCAGTCGGCACAAGAATGGGAGTAAGAATCGCGATCGCAAGGGTGAGGTGTTATTTATTGATGCTTCAGAGTTGGGATTTATGAAGACTCGTAGTAGCCGTGAGTTTACGGAGTCGGAGATTAGCACGATCTCTGATACTTACCATGAGTGGAAGAAGGTGGGCGGTAGTTACGGCGATCGCAAGGGCTTTTGTAAGTCGGCAATGTTGGCGGAGATTGAGAAGCATAATTTTGTGTTGACTCCAGGGCGTTATGTGGGGATTCCTGATGAGGTCGAGGATGAGGTTAGCTTTGACGATCGCATGAGTGACCTGACGATGGCTTTGGGTGAGCAGATGCGCGAGGGGCAGTTGTTGGATGAGGAGATTCGGCGGCAGTTGTTAAAGGTTGGTTTTTCGGTTGGTGATGCATAATTATGTGTATAAGTCGGTATGTTATGGAGGTTGAGTGATGAGTATTACGGCTGTTAATCAAGAGAAAAGACTCAAACTGCTATTGCAAGAAAGGCGCGAGGAGATTTTGCAGATTGCGGCTAAGCACGGGGCTTTTAATGTGCGGGTGTTTGGTTCGGTGGCGAGGGGTGAGGAGACGGAAAATAGTGATATCGATCTTTTGATTGATTACGATCTCAAGAAAACTTCGCCTTGGTTTCCGGGGGGATTGTTGATGGATTTGCAAGATCTGCTGGGCTGTAAGGTGGATATTGTGACGGAGAAGGGCTTAAGCCGTTTTATTAAGGATCGGGTGTTGGCGGAGGCGATCGCTTTATGAATTTAGAAAGGGATCGGGTTTATGTTGAGCATATTTTGGAGTGCATTGATAAAATTAATGATTACACTGGTAAAGATCGCGATCGCTTTATGCGTGACCCTTTGCTACAAGATGCTGTTTTACGTCGTTTGCAAACGATGGCGGAGTCAACTCAAAGGCTATCGGATGATTTAAAGGAGTCGGTTTTAGATGTTGATTGGCGAGCTTTATCGGGTTTTAGAAATATTTTGGTTCATGATTATTTAGATGGTATTGATTTTTATCGGGTGTGGGATGCTATCGAGAATTATTTGCCCGATCTACAAAGGGCGATCGCTAGTATTTCTAATCAGTTTTGGCATGAGTAAGGAGGTTTAGATGCTTGTTGAGATTTGGCGACAGTTGTTAAAGGTTGGCTTTTCAGTTGGTGAGTCATAATTATGTGCAAAGGGTTGTGTGTTTTGTAAAGAATATAAGGAGCTAATATGACGCAAATTATTTTGGAAATTGGTCAGCCTGTTGTTATTGAAAAGTTGAGAAGTCTGGCTCAAAAATACCAGCGCACTTTAGAAGAGCAAATCGTTTTGATTTTGGAAAATGCTGTAACTCCTTTGCCCCAAGAACAAAGGGGTATTTCTACCTTAGAAAATAATCAAGATGGCTTTTGGGATATGACTTTAAGATTTCGCGAGAGGATGCGTCAGGAAAATATTGTTTTTGAGGATGCTGATTTTGCTGATTTGCGCGATCGCTCTGTGGGTAGGGAGGTTGAGTTTTGACTTTACGGTATTTATTAGATACGAATGTCATTTCAGAAGTTAATCGAATAATTCCTAATGCTAATCTTGTCCAAAAACTAACTGAGCATCAACGGGAAAGCGCGATCGCTTCTGTGACAATGCATGAGCTTTTGTATGGATGTTTGCGTTTACCAGAGTCAGGAAAACGTCAATTTTTGCTTGATTACATTAACCAAATCCCTTTAAAGATGCCAATACTGAGCTATGACTTGCAATCGGCACAGTGGCACGCTCAGGAAAGGGCTAGATTATCGAAGATTGGTAAGTCTCCTGCGTTTGCTGATGGTCAAATTGCGAGTATTGCTTGTCGTAATAATTTAGTTTTGGTGACTAATAATGTTTCTGATTTTCAATTTTTTAATGATTTAACAGTTGAGAATTGGTTTGTTACTAGTGATGAAGGGTAAGTTTAGGCTTTTTGATCGCTTAAGGGATATTTAGTAAAGGTAGAGTTTGAGTTATGAATGAATGGAAAGAAACAACTCTTGAAAAAGAAATTGATTTGCTCACAGGTTATTCATTTAAAAGCAATC
>CASBRC010000423.1 GCA_949128015.1 Synechococcales cyanobacterium PMM_0003 | reverse complement strand
GTGTACACACAAGTCTCAAACCTAGCCAAGTCAATGCCAATCCGCCCCCTAGCCCCCAATTCTGGGGGGGCAAGAAAATTTAGATCTGTCAAAGTCCCCCAGAATTGGGGGCTAGGGGGCGCATTGGCATTGACTTGGCTAGGTTTGAGACTTGTGTGTACACGGTAGCCTTTCCAAGGGGGAATTAAAGGGGGTAATTCCAACATGCGCGTTTTACAGGGTATTTTCTTTCTTGGAAATGTCCTTAACACAAAATCTCATGGGTTTCTAAATAATCTTGAATCCAGTTTTCACCCAATTCCATCAAATGCGCCAAATCAAAGTCCCATAAAATGACTTTGCCATTGACGCTAGCTGAGGCAATCATCTCCCCATCAGCGCTGAAGCAAACACTTTTCACCGCCGATTGATGACCTTGGAGAGTTAGGAGTTCCTTACCATCAAGACTCCATATTTTGACAGTGCGATCGCTACTGCCTGAGGCTAATGCATTGCCATCGGGACTAAAGCAAACACTTCTAACTTCAGCATTATGCTCATTGAGTGTTCTTAACAACTTGCCCTCAAGATTCCATAATTTAATACTGCCATCTTTACTACTACTAGCAACGATTTGACTATCTGGACTAAAACAAACACTATAAACCTCTGCTGTATGTCCACTAAAAGTATTTAGTAAAGTTCCATCCCAATGCCATAGTTTTACAGTTTTATCTTGGCTTGCTGTCGCCAACATATTGCCATCAGGACTAAAACATACCTGATACACCGCATTGGCATGACCAATTAATGTATGTATCCATTCCCCTTTTTTACTCCATAACTTGACTGTGCAATCAGCACTAGCAGAGGCAAATAGCTCACCATCGCTGCGGTAGGCAACACTATAAATCGCGGCTTCATGCTCATTATATATGGTTTTAAGTAGATTCCCTTTAGCGTTCCAAATTTTGATGGCGCGATCGCTGCCCACGGATAATAAGAATTGATTGTCTGGACTAAAACAAACGCTATTCACGCTCTCTTTATGCCCCTCTAACGAAATAATAAGTTTAGAACTAGCTAGCCAAATCTTAATTGTGCAATCGTTACTAGCTGAGGCAATAAACCGACTATCTGCACTGAATGCGAGGCAGTTTACTTCATCTGTATGTCCAACTAGGCAAGGTAGTGAATTACCCTCAGTCCGCCAAAACTTAAGCGTAGTATCTTGACTACCCGTGATCATCGTACTGCCATTAACATTAAAATCAATACTATGGATACCACCTTTGTGTCCATATAAAGTTTTGAGCAAATTACCTTTAAAATCCCAAATCTTAACTGTGCGATCGCTACTAACTGAAGCAAGGGATTTACCACTTGGATGAAATTTTACCCCTAAAACTTTATCAGTATGTCCTTCAAGAAAAGCGACGAGGTTTCCTTCCATATTCCAAAGCTTGATATCGCGACCACGGCTTGCAGAGGCGATAATGCGACCCGACGGAGAAATATCAACATCTTCGATAAAACTATCATGGGCTTTAAAAGTTTTAATGGGAGTTCCATTGATATTCCAAATAATTAATGTGCGATCGGCACTACCTGTAATGATGCGTTCGCCATCTTGGCTAAAACAAAGACAAGTTACCCATTTGTGATGTCCTCCAGTAAAGGTGTTAAACGGAGTTCCATCATCGCGCCAAAGTCTAATTTTTGTGTCTTCCCCGCAGGAGGCAAAGATGGAATCAGTGGGGCTAAATTTTACGGCTAAGACTGGCGCTTGATGATCTTTTAGAATTTGGATTGGCTGGTCAACAAACAATTTTGTATATCGATCCATTTTCCATAGCCTAATTGTGCCGTCGCGGCTTGCTGAGGCTAGATGCTGTCCAGTACGGCTAAAACTAAGGCTGGTAATCCAATTGCTATGTCCAATTAAAGTTTGTTTTAAGTTGCCTTTAGTATCCCAAATTTTGATTGTGCGATCGCTACTTCCTGAAGCAATCAAATGACCACTTGGTTGCATGGCAATACAGGTAACAATATCCAGATGTCCCGCAAGGTGATTATATTCGCGGACATTGTAAACGGCTTGATGTAAGGCACTAAGCCCATGCATTCGCAAGCTCGCTCTTTCGCCAGTAGCTGCTTCTAGTTCCTGTAACTGCTTCCCTGCGTCCATGGACTCTATTAAGGATTCAAATTGTTGATTGAGAATAAATGTTGCTTTTGCCGAAGCACTTTTGAGAACTACTTCGGCTTGCATTAAACTAGCTTGCAGTCTTTGCTGCATCTCCACCAACCTGACTTTAGCCTCCTGCTCCGCTTCCAAGGTTTTCTCTAATTGTCGTTTCGCTGCCGAGAGAATTTGATTTGCTTCGGCTTGAGCAAGGAGCGCAATTTCCACTTCTTGCTTTTCAAGCTCTTGACTAGCCGAAAAGAAATGGTAGTCACGATTACTCAAATTTTTATCTGATGACCATGCTAGAGCGTCTTGCAAAGCCTGTCCGCGCAACAATCTTGACTCATCATGATAGTCAGAATCCATCCAAGCTTTAAATGATTCACCATAGGGACGCAAATTTGCTAAAGCTTGGTTTACCCAATTTTGATTAAAAATCGCTGCATAAACTGGATTGTAAACCCGCAGTTTTCCATCTCGTTTGACAACTAGTCCTGTGATTCGCAACTCAGTTTGTTCTGAGCTGTCATTGGCAATAATTCCGCATTCTACTTTTTGTAAAGATGGTTCAGAACCTAAAATTTGTTGATATAAGCCAAGTAATTTTCCCTGTCGATTTTCACTGCTCCAGAGAATGCGATCGCGAATAGTTTTAAAATGCTCAGGCTGATCATGTATTTCCCAGTTTTCGACCAGCCGCGATCGCACCAAATTATTCACCCAGACAAGCTCATGATTTAAAGGGATCGACTCAGAGGAGGTCAGAATAATTTGACAAAGTTTTTGGGTAAGAAATGGTTGTCCACCTGTATAGGCGAGAATTGCTTTGATCACAGCGACGGGATTTTGCGATTTTGTTAATAATCCGCGCATGAGAGGTTTTGCTTCTTTTAACTGAAAACCTCTTAGCTCAATTGCTCGACCAATGTTAAACGGAGTGCGCTGTTTATCGCGGATCAAGTCAGCAGGAGTCGCTACCCCAAAAAGAGCAAAGGTTAAACGGTTATAGGCAATGCGATCGGCTCGGCGATTAAATAATTCTCGAATCAGGGCAAAAAAATCATCAACAGCAAAATTTAAACTGAGGATACTATCAATTTCATCAACAAAAAGAACTACTGGTGAAGAGATTTTTTTGAGTAACCCTTCGTCAAGGAACTTCCCAAAGCGTTGTACGGGTGATATTAACCGATTACGTTCCCACCACTCTTCTAAATCAAAGGAATCATATAAATCTAAACTACTGATAATGCTGTCAATCAGACCCGCATACCACTGATCTGGCGTGATATCAGATGTCCCAATCGCAGTAATATCAATAGCCGCACATGTGAAGCCCTCCTCTTGCAATCGTTTCATCGTTCGGACTCTCAGGCTAGACTTGCCCATTTGTCGAGAATTGAGGACATAACAAAACTCGCCAGATTTTAAGCTCTCATAAAGATCGTTGTCTGCTTGCCTGACGACATAGGTAGGCGCATCAATAGAGAGACTGCCACCAACTTGATATAGATAATTTGTAGGTCTTTCTGCAAGCATGGTTCAACTCTGATAAAAACCATAGATAAGAATCAGCGCTTTGCGCTGATTCTTATCTGTTGTTTGATGTAGTTTGTCGAAAGTTTTGTTGGAAATATTGATAGTACAAGTTACACATCGGCATTACCTGATTTCCGACAAACTTAACTAAACCAATACTTCGCAGTTTAAAAGCAATTTGGCTATCTAGCTGCAAAGGGCAATTGCTTGAAACCAGTTCCCTATAAGCTTCTAATAGTTCGGGATCTTCTTTTAAGTTACCTAATTGACGACGAAGATGATCGCCATAAATACCCTCTTCCGTAGGTGCTTGTTGTAAGAAACTTTGCCAATTTATACGTCCTCGCGCGATTTGATAGAGCGCTTGTCTGACGAGATATGGATGACCGCCAGTTAGCAGCAGCAATTGTTCTACCTGTTCAGGCTGCCACGTCAGTTGATGTCGCTGAACTAAATCTGCAATTTGAGGTAGCGTCAAATCAGGTAATTCAATCGGTAAACCCACATTAAACGGTGACTGATTAATATTTAAAGGAATATAAACTTCTTTAGAATGAACAATTACTAATCTCAATTTTTTCCAAACATCTTCATTCTTTGCCTTTTCATGCCAAGCTCTGAGTAATCCAAAAAAATCAGCAGCAATTTTAGGATACTGGAAGATCAAATCTACTTCGTCTAGTCCCAAGACTAAAGGAGATTCTTTCGCAGTCAATAAATAACGCTGAAAATATTTGGTACATTTGTTCTTGCTGCCTAAGACTCCTTGCCAATACTGTTCTATATTGTCATCCATATCTAGCTCTGAGGCGATGCTGGCACAGAACCATTGTAGAAATAAATCTAGGTCATCAAATACATCACTATCCGCTTG
Source organism: Synechococcales cyanobacterium PMM_0003 (assembly GCA_949128015.1). Taxonomy (GTDB): domain Bacteria; phylum Cyanobacteriota; class Cyanobacteriia; order Pseudanabaenales; family Pseudanabaenaceae; genus Pseudanabaena. The sequence goes on along the minus strand of CASBRC010000423.1, from coordinate 606 downwards.
CTGAAAGTATAAATGTGCGACTTGATATCCCTTGTATTTGGCAAAGCCAAGAGTACGCGATAGGAGAGATGACTTACCCATTTGACGTGGTGCTTTAATACGAATGAGCGAACCTGAGCGCATCATTGTTTCACAGCAATCTTTCTCAATGGGAGGACGTTGAATATAAAAACGCGATCCTAATTCTATTTGCCCTTCAGGCTCTTCTAATTGGATTTGCTGCTGTGGTTTCGGTGGTGGAGAGGAAATAGTTGTTGCGGAATTAGAATTACTGAGTAATCGTTCGAGAGCTTGCAAAGTTTCGGTCGCATCAATAAATCTTTGGCGATAGTCATAGCGCACCATTTTGTCAATAATTGCTGCTAGCCCCGTATGAATTTTAACATTGACCTTTGCACCAGCTAATTCGCAGCTATATTCGTTAGTTTTTGGGTCTTTGGGTAATTCTTTAAATGTCAGCCCAGTGAAAGCTTGTAAGCACATTAAACCCAATGCATAGATATCGCTACAAAATTTTGGCTGTCCTGCCAGTTGCTCGTTTGGCATATAAACCAGTGAGCCGACCACGACACTGCGCGTCTGATTTTCTTCGCTCATCAAACGTTC
>CASBRC010000422.1 GCA_949128015.1 Synechococcales cyanobacterium PMM_0003 | reverse complement strand
TGCAACTCAGGTACTGATGCTCTCTACTTAGCGCTGCGGGCTTTAGATATTGGGGAGGGTGATGAAGTAATCACTTCACCATTTACATTTTTTGCTAGTGCCGAAACAATTAGTATGGCGGGGGCAAAGCCAGTATTTATCGATATTGAGGCGCACAGCTTCAATATGAATGTGGACTTAATTGAGTCCGCCATCACCGATCGCACTAAGGCGATCATGCCTGTCCATTTGTTTGGGCGATCGGTCGATATGACCAAGTTAATGGCGATCGCAAAAAAGCATAATCTCTATGTGATCGAAGACTGCGCTCAGGCGACAGGGGCAACTTTTGACGGTCAAAAGGTAGGCAATATTGGTGATATTGGCTGTTTTAGCTTTTATCCAACCAAAAATCTTGGTGGCTGTGGTGATGGTGGAATGATGACTACCAATAATCCCCAAGTTGCCGAAAAATTAAAAATCTTGCGTGAACATGGTAGCCCCAAACGCTACTACCACGAATATATCGGCATGAACTCGCGCCTTGATGCGTTGCAAGCGGCTTTATTGCAAGTAAAACTGCCCTACCTCGATAAGTGGAATACTCAACGTCGCGAAATTAGCGATCGCTATACGCATCTCTTCAAAGATGCAAATATCCCAAATCTGGTATCGCCCCATCATTGTTCGGGTAGTGTCTGGAACCAGTACACAGTTTGTATTAGTGATGGCAAACGCGATCATGTGCAAGCCGAACTTCGGGAGCAAAATATCATCACGATGATTTACTATCCTTTGCCGTTGCATTTGCAATCGGTATATCGCGATTTGGGCTATAAAAAAAGTGATTTCCCGATTACTGAAAATATTTGCGATCGCGTATTATCTCTACCGATGTTCCCTGAGCTAAGCGAAGAGCAACAACAACGAGTCGTGAATACTTTACAGAATATTCTCCAATAATAAAAAGCGGCGCAACAGCACTTTGCGCTGTTATAAAACCCAGAAAATTTTTTGAAAGTGCCGCGAAGCGGCACTTTCAAAAAATTTTCTGGACTACTTAAAGCCTCAACAGACTGATGCGCCGCTTTTTACGATCCAAACGCTAAAACTTGCTCAACAGTTAAGGCAAAATCAGAAACCACCGTTGATGAGATCTGCATATCGCCTGTATAAATCTTGTCTTCATACTGCCCATCCACCCATAGACATATAGTTATTTGCCGCATTTCTGGATCGATGATCCAATATTCATTAATGCCTCTAGCTGCATATTCTGTACGCTTATAACGATAATCACGATCGCGATTTTCCCGACCAGGAGAAACAACTTCCACCACCAAAACAGGCGATGGCATCTCTTGAATAATTGTATTGCTGCGTTGATTAGTCAGAGCTTCATAACCATCTTCACTGAGTAAAACCAAATCAGGAAGCCGAACTTTTGCCCTTCTACCACTAACTACGATCTCAATGTCCTTATGACAAATTAGTGCGATCGGAAAATGCTTGGCAAATTCAAACATTAGAAATTTGGCAATCTGGCAGTTTAGAGGGGATTCGGTTGGCATTTTTACTAATTCTCCGTTTACCAGCTCATAGCGAGTGTCTGTACCATCGTCATAACTGAGATACTCTTCTAGGGTCATTAGTTTAGATGGGCTAGCCGTTGCTAAAGTCATGATTAAGCTCCTCTATTACGCATGACAAAATTGTAGCAAACTCCAAATAAACCCCGAAAACCAAAAAGCTGTGGCGCACGCGGAGCATGTGCCACAGCTTTTTGGGCTTTGGATTTTATTATGGCTACTTACCTGCATATAATAATCACAGATGTATTAGGGGATATTCATGGCAATCCTGAACTCAATGTTTGCAAAATGGAAAAAACCTCAACAGGGGATGGGGAATGCTCCAGATGTGCAGACTATACAAACTTCTAGCCCAGCCCAGCCACCAGATGCGCCACAACCAACTTCAACAATGCAGCGATATACACAGCTAGAGTCAGAAATGTTGCGATCGCATCAAGCTTTGCAAACCCGACCGATTGCTAAGCCTAAAAAATCGGGTGGGTTCAAAAAATTTGGTCAAAGGCTAATTTGGATTGGTGTTTTAGTCGGGATTCCTGTGGGAATCGTTTATGTGGCGAATCTGCCCTATCCCGTAATTCGGCAACCTGTGGCGAAGGCGGCTCCACTTTTGCTATTGCCAAGCAACATGGCGATGGACGCAAATTTTAAACAAGGACAATCAAGCGTTGAAGAATCACGACAATTAATCGAATCTCCCACCAGTGCCGCCGATCTTGATCGCGGCGAACTTAAACTTAAAGAAGGTAAAACGGCTCTAGATGCAATTCCTGCATGGTATATCGCAGACTGGGCGGACTATTCGCGAGGATATAATTATGGGTGGGGCTATGATTGGCGCTTTACACCTGCGGGATTGCAATCGGCTCGACTCAAAGCGGGACAGCTAGAAGCAAAATTATTTCAAGAGAAAAATGCTCAGATTGCGCTTACTGATGCTGAGGGAGAAATAACGATGGCAAAGGCGGTATTTCAGCAAGCGGTTCAACCAATCGATAAAAAAGTGGCGATTCAAAACTGGCAAGCTGGCATCGATCGCCTCAATCAGATTCCATCGCAAACGATGGCGGGGCGTAAAGCTCAACAGTTAGCGAGTACCTCGACTAGAGATTTAAAAGAATTAGCAGGGCTTTCTGGAGGTAATGAGAAAGTATCAGTATTGATTGGTACTGCTGAGGAATTTGCCAAAAAAGCCGCAGAGACTGGACGTAATCCGCCGCATCCAAGCGATCGCTGGATTGAAATTGCTTCAATGTGGCAAGAAGCAATTAAAAGGCTTGAAAACATTCCTAATACTGATTCGCAAGGTTTTAGTGAAGCGCAAAGACGTTTAGTAGAATATAAATCAAGTCTTTCAGAAGTGCGGGTACGTCTCAAAAACGAACAAGAATCAGTTCAATTTTTTGATAGCGCTAATCGGAAACTTATTGTTTTATTTGAAAGCAAAAACTTAGAGCGCAGTCAAGCACTTTCTCGTTTTATGGCAATCAATAATGATTTGGAGAAAATCAAAAATGGAACTACTGTCTATTTGCCAGCGCAAAAAGTAAAACTCGAAGTTCAAAATCGGTTGAGAGCCTTACAAAAATAATCTAAGCCCTAAAAAGCTGTGGCGCACGCTCAGCGTGCGCCGCAGCTTTTTGGGTTTTTACCGTTTAAAATATGATCTGAACAGCCTCAGAGGATCACAAAATGACCAAATTTGACTTTCTGTCGGATATCCAAAAACCTTGGCACTACATGGATGTAGAACAAGTATTGGCAGCTTTGGAATCTTCGGCGGAAGGTTTGTCATATGTGAATGCAAGGCAAAGACTGCGGCAGTTAGGAGCAAATAAATTACCGCGATCGCGTCCAATTAGCAAAATTTTATTACAGCCTTGGCTTAATCCTTTAACCTATTTATTATTAGGAGCGGCGATTTATTTGCAATGGAATGGGGCTGAAGGCTGGGCTTTAATTTCTGTTGGGGTATTGCATGGCGGTGTCGGCATTGGACTCTCCTTATGGTCAGCCAAAACCAAAGAAAAGGTTAGCCGCGATCGCCCACAACGTCGCCAGAATGAAACCTCTAACTCAGTGATGGTATTGCGCGATCGCGAAGAAATGGAATTGCCATCGCGAGATTTAGTACTAGGCGATGTGTTGGTATTGAGAGAAGGTGATCGCCCTAATGTTGATTTGCGAGTGCTGGAGACATCAGAAGACTTGCTGGTAAATCAAACTAACTTGGGCGGCGATGCAATTTGTCATAAACAAGCTGCGCTTACCTTTGAGGAGAAAACTCCAGCCCTCGAATGTAGCAATATGATTTATGCAGGTACAGAAATTTCCGCAGGCTCAGCCAAAGGAATTGTGATTGCGACAAGTCGGTTTACGCAAGAACAGTCAGCCCTAATTAGAGAAAAGCCATTCTCGGTTATCCATTCTGAATTGCGACAACTGCGACAAGTCTGGATCGGGCTGCTGCTCTTAGTAACTATTACAGCGATTGGCTTTGCATGGCAACGCGGTATCATCATCAGCGCGATGACCGCAGCCGCCCTAATCGTTAGTACTTATCCGCAAAACTTGTTACGCATAGCAACACAAGTACAGCTATTTGGAATGCGAGATCTTGCCAAACAGAGAATATGGGCTAGATTTCCTTCGGTATTAGATGCGATCGCAAGAGTGACTACGATTGTGCCGATTGTTGAGTCGGATGTGGTGTTGAGTTTTGACAATTTGAGTCGAGCAGGTATTGAATGGCGCGGACTGATCAGAGCTTCTGAAGATGATGCTGCTGCCTTTAGCTCAGTCATTGGTATCGAAACCCATAGCTATTTTGACGCTCCTCAAGAAAGGATTCGGCAATGGCAAGGCGATCGCCAAAAGCCAGTAAACTCTGTTGCTGTAATTGGGAATGACATTGAAGACATTCCTCTATTGAGAGCTGCCGATGTGGGTATTTGCGATCGCACTTGCCGCAAAGAATTACAGGACAGTTCAGGATTGATTTTACCAAAAGAGGACTTCCATTATTTACCGATCGCAATTTTGGAAGGACGCGCCACTTTTGATCGGTTGCAGCGCACGGCATTGCTGACGGCGGCGAGTTCTTTTACCTTAGCGTTGCTAACGCTTATGGACACCGCCGCAGGATTCTCGATACCGCCATTGCAATTAATCTGGGTCGGTGCGATCGCCACTCCCCTCGTTGCTTTTCCCCTAGTCCTTGAACCCACCCATGAGATCCTATTATCTCAACCTGTGCATCGCTTTCAAACGATGCTGCGCCCCAGTAATTACTTACGGATTTTGCTAACTGTCACCACGACGATCACCGCTATTTCTGTAGTCTTTTATTTAAAATATCAGGGTCAAGCCTCAATGCTTTCGCAAGCGCGATCAATGGCTTTTGTTACCCTCGGCTTTAGTCAAATTTTTGAAGCATGTGCGATCGCCCGTCAAAGTGTGTTCAGCAATTGGCCACTGCTGCTCGGTATATCGTTTATCGCGGTTTGTCAAATTGCCTTTGTGCAAGTTCCTTGGTTTGGCGATCTGATGACAACGGTTCCTTTAAATAGCCTTGAATGGGCGATTGCAATTCTCAGTGCTACGGCAGTATTTTGGGTGCAAGAGCTAATCAAAACTGGCTAGTAATTATTCAAAGGTTTCGCGACCCAAACATAATTTCATCGAATCAAGGTAAGCTGCAAATAGATAGATCGCGCTAGAAATCAGTAAACCATGAGCTTAATGCCCAAGCCTCTACCAAAAACTGCTGCAAACTTAACAAGTCAGCTAAAAAATAACTCCACAAAAATCCCCCTAAGGCAATGGTGCTTTTTTGCAAGCTTGACGATCGCACTGCTATCAGGATGTCAGGAACAACCAAAGCCAAGCCCCACTGTCGCCCCAATCGCTACGCCAAAAACAACAGCGGCGACTAACGCTAAAGATAAAGATCCAGAGGGGGTTTTAGAACGGGTGAAAGCTCGCGGCAAGCTTGTTTGTGGCGTGAATGGGAAGCTAACTGGATTTAGCTATGTTGACGAAAAAGGCGTTTGGAGTGGCTTAGATGTGGACTATTGCAAAGCGATCGCAGCCGCAGTTTTAGGAGATGCCAAGGCAGTCGAATTTAAACCATTGCTAGCCAAGGATCGCTTTACATCAGTTCAGAATGGTGATGTAGACATCCTCATCCGAAATACTACCCGCACCTTGACCCGTGATGTCGCCCCAAATATTTCTTTTGCCCCCACGACTTTCTTTGATGGTCAAGGAGTCATGGTCAGAATTGGTGCAAAGCCTAATTCTCCCAGCATTTCTCCTACTGCTTCTCCTAGTCCTACGCCTACTGCTTCGCCATCCGCGTCTCCTAGACCCACTAGCACACCTGAAAGCCGCACTGATCAAGATAGCAAATCGGATCAACAAACATCCAAAACTAGTGAAGAAGTTGCGATCGCACTAAAAGATCTATCTGGCAAAAAAATCTGTGTAGAAACAGGAATCAACGCGACAAATCTGGAATCTACATTTAAAGAAGTCAATATTGCGATCGAGGCAATCATCTTGCCTGATCTTGATGGAGTCTTGAATACTTACGCTAAAGGTGACTGTGAAGCCATCTCTTCGGAAAAATCACAACTAGCAGCATGGAGAAGCAAGCTACCACGCCCTGCGGATCATAAGATTCTCGATCTAAGCTTGTCGAAAGAACCCCTTAGTCCCATGCTAATTGGCAATGACGATCGCTGGCGGGATGTCGTGACTTGGGTAATTTATGCCACTTTTTATGCCGAAGAATTGGGCGTTAATATGGATAATTACACGATTTTTAAGGACACTAAAAATCCTGAAGTTTCCAGATTTCTGGGGACATCAGAATCACTAGGAATTGAGCTAGGACTAGCTCCAGACTGGACAACCCAAATTCTCAAACAAGTAGGAAGTTACAGTGATATTTATAGTCGCAACATTGCGCCACTAGATATTCCACGCGGTTTAAATCGCACTTGGAAGCAAGGTGGTTTGCTATACTCCATGCCATTTAGGTAGAAAACTTAAAGCCAAAAAAGCTGTGGCGCTCGCTGCGCGAGCGCCACAGCTTTTTTGGCTTTTGATTTGGTATTATCTAGAGGAACAAGAGAGATTTTATGGCACTTAGGAGATTTCTAACAAAGAATTTACCCCACCCTAACCCTCCGCTTGCAAAGGGGAGGGAACAAGATTTCTGGTCTTCCCCCTTTGCAAGGGGGAATTAAAGGGGTTAAGTCCGATATGCGCGTTTTACAGGGTATTTTCTTTCTTGTAAATATCCTTAATCCTTATCAAAGAGGTGTTCATGTTTCAAACTTCGACTAGAGAAATTACCTTTGATGAGTTTCTGGATTGGTATCCAGATGGTTATGGTCGTTATGAACTATATGATGGAACGATCGTTGAAATGCAGCCAACAGGAACCCATGAGCAAGTGGGCGGATTTACCGATTCAAAGCTTGCTGTAGAGATCGATCGCTATTCAATGGATTACTTCATTCCTCGCCAAGCATTTGTAAAACCAATTGATTCTTTTAAGTCGGGCTATATTCCCGATGTAATTGTGCTAAATCAATCTGGTTTAGAGTCAGAACCGATGTGGAAAAAGCGTTCCACAATTACTAAAGGTGAAACTATCTCTCTAATAATTGAGGTTGTGAGTACTAATTGGCAAGATGACTATTTGACGAAACTGCGTGATTACGAAGCCTTAAATATTCCTGAATATTGGATTATTGATTATTTGGGCTTAGGTGGGAGGCGTTATATCGGCTTTCCCAAGCAGCCAACTTTGTCAATTTATCGACTGGTTGATGGGGAATACGAGGTACAACAGTTTCGCGGTTGCGATCGCATAATTTCGAGCGCCTTCACCCAACTGACATTAACCGCCGAACAAATCTTTAATTCTGGTACATAAAAATTCTTAAACCCAAAAGAATGTAGCCTACGCTGCGCGTAGGCTACATTCTTTTGGGTTTAAGTTTAATCCTTAACCGAGACAAGCTATTTTAGGTGTTAAGTAGATGGACATAATTAAATACAAAACCCCAAAAAGCTGTGGCACACGCTGCGCGTGTGCCACAGCTTTTTGGGTTTGAGTTATTTATTACGTCCACCTACTTAAGACTGACAAATTTTTTGGATATATCAATGTCATTTATCGTGTCTGCGATCGCATCATTAGTCTCGATATTAGTATTTCTAAATAGCAAACGCACAGTCGATAATCGCACCACGCAAATGGTGATTAAGGCGATCGCAGGCTTAATCGCTTTATCTGCGACAATAAATGCTTTAAGCCGCCTGATTATCGTCATTCCTGCGGGAAGTGTTGGCGTTGAAGATTTTCAAGGTAAAGTTAGCGATCGCAGTTTACCCGCAGGTATTCATGGGATTAATCCATTTGCGGATGTGGTGCAGTTTTCTGTACGATTGCGCGATATCAAAGAAGAAATTGCGGCAACCTCAAAGGAAGGCTTAGCTTTGGGCATTGATATCAGCATTCAATATCGGATCGATCCTGCAAAGGCAGCGAGTATTTATCTAAATATTGGTACGGAAGAACGGGAAATCGTCGTTTCTCGCTTTCGGGCGATCTCCCGCGAAATTATCTCTGGATATTCTGCTGAAGAGATCTATGCCACGAAGCGCGAAGAAGTGAGTTTAAAACTTGCCGAAAGATTGCGATCGCAACTTGCTCCCATTGGCTTTATCGTCGATGAAGCACTTTTGCGAAATGTGAAAGTACCTGAAACTTTGCAAGCAGCAATTCAGCAACGCCTCAAGGCGGAGCAGGAAAACTTGCAAATGAAATTTGTCTTAGAAAAAGAGAAACAAGAAGCCGATCGCAAACGAATTGCTGCCAAGGGCAATGCTGACGCTCAAAAAATCTTGGCTGAGGGGTTAACGCCTGAAGTTTTACAATTGCGATCGATCGAGGCAACTGAAAAACTTGCCCAATCTCAAAACTCTAAACTAGTAATCTTGGGTAATAGTCAAAACTCACCTTTGATTTTGCCTGTCGATCGCGAAGCTAGTAGAGCTGCTACACCACCGCAACCATAAAAGAGTCGGCACGATGTGCCGACTCTTTTATGGGTTATCACACCTTAGGCGATTTCTGCTAATAAGAATACCAAGATAGGCGATCGCCAGAAATTTTCTAAGTTGATATTAGTAGGGGCAAAGCATTCCCACCAATACTTATAAATTCTAAGATTCCTTGATTTGGGAATACTTCGCCCAAACCTCGCAACGCAGGGACTCTTTACCCATAAGAGAGAGAAGCGCTTCGCGCTTCTCTCTCTTATTTTTAAATAATGGTGTTATCGGGAATAACGGCGTTTTTGACGACGACGACAATGCCGTTACAAATGCAATAGCCATGCTCTTCACGATTTACATCTTGGATACGATCTTTGTTGATGATTTGCACATTCTTGCCAATACGAGCATTTTTATCGATAATTGCATGACGAATGATTGTATTTTCGCCAATCCCCATTGGCACTATGTTGTTTTCGAGATCTGACTTGCGTTCCTCTTGAGGCTGATAGAAATCACAACCCATCAGTAGCGTGTCTTCGATTATGCAATCAGCATCGACATGCATCCGAATTCCCACAACTGAATTGGTAACAGTCGCTTTGTTAAGAATACAACCTTCACCGATAATCGAATCTTTGACCCGACAATCATGAACCTTGCTAGGTGGCAAGTAACGAGCGCGAGTATAAATTGGTTTTTTAGTTTCGTAAAAATTAAAAGCGGTGTCAGGGTGACGAGTTAAATCCAGATTTGCTTGATAGAAAGACTCAATTGTTCCAATATCTTCCCAATAATCTGAGAAGAGATAAGCCTGAACATTAGCATTGTGGATAGCGTTGGGAATAATTTCCTTGCCAAAATCCGTAAAGTCGGGATTATCATTCAGCATCTTCATCATTGACTTCTTATTGAAGACATAGATACCCATGGATGCAATGAAAGGGCTGTATTGGGCTTCTTCTGCGCTCAAACCTAACTTTGTAGTATCGACGCGCATTTCCTCTAGGGCTTCTCCCTTGGGCTTTTCTAGAAACTTAATAATTTTCCCTTTATCATCGGTCTTGAGCAAGCCAAAAGCCGTTGCTTTCTTTTGATCAACTGGTAATACTGACAAGGTAACGTCTGCGCCTGTATCACGATGATGTTTTACAAATTTTTCATAATCCATGTTGTACAGTTGATCGCCTGATAGGATCAGATATTCGGTGACATCCCAAGACTCCAAAAGCCATGCATACCGACGCACAGCATCGGCTGTACCTTGAAACCATTCTGGACTATCGGGGGTTTGCTGGGCAGCCAAAATTTCTATAAAGCCATCGGAATAAGATGCGGGACGATAGGCTTGATTGACGTGGCGATTGAGGGAGGCGGAGTTAAACTGGGTCAGGATATAAATTTTTTCGATACCTGAGTTAATACAGTTGCTCACAGGAATGTCGATTAATCGATATTTGCCTGCTACGGGGACTGCGGGCTTAGCGCGTGTCTTAGTGAGGGGATATAGTCTGCTTCCCTGTCCACCGCCCAGAATGATAGCCAGTACATTTTTCATAAATTCTTCGGATTATCTTGGCTTTTTTATTTGCATACTTTTTCTGAATGCAAACATTGTCTACCTTTGCGGGGATCGTTGCAAGTAATGTAAGAACAAAATCAAAGCCAAAAAATGAGAGGTGGTGTAAAGCGCCACCTCTCATTTTTTGAACTTTGATGACGCGGAACAATATGCACGATATGTCTATGTAGGAATCAGCAAAATAAATTAATGTAAGTGGTACTATCGCCACTTACATTAATTCTAGGCATTGTTTATGGCAAATCGAAATATTCGCGATCGCATTCAGCGTTTTAACCTCAGTCAACCGCGAGATCCAGATCTGCTTAAAGCAAAATATGCAGCGATGCGTGCGGACAAAGAAAATCCCTTTGTCTTCTTTCGGGCGACCTGCCATCTTTTTTATGAAGATTTACCGATTCAGGCGTGGTTTAAAAAAGCTCCATTGGTCTGGATTTGTGGCGATCTCCATGTGGAGAATTTTGGGAATTATAAAGCGGATAATCGTCATGTTTATTTCGATGTTAATGACTTCGATGAAGCGGTGCTGGCTCCTTGCACATGGGAAATTGCGCGTTTGCTAACCAGTCTCTTTGTGGCTACAGAAACTTTTGCGATCGGACAACAGGTTGCCGAAAATCTCTGTCAACAATTTCTCATTGCTTATACTAAAACTATTTCTGAGGGTAAAACCTATTGGATGGGAGAAGATACGGCTCCTAAAGTAATTGAAGATTTGCTATCTCGCAAAACTCAAGTTAAACGGCGAGAATTGCTAGAAGAACGTACAGATCTCGATCGGGACAAGCAAATGCGATCGCTAAAAATCGATTTCAAAAAGGCGCAACCAATCTCTAAGCAACAAAGGCAAAAAGTAGAAAGTTTCCTAGAAGTCTTTGCGGCACAACAACCTAATCCTCAGTTTTTTAAATTATTAGATGCTGCTCAACGTATTGCTGGCAAAGGAAGCTTAGGAATTGAGCGTTATGTATTGTTAGTGGAAGGTAAAGGCTCGCCCGATGATAACTATCTTCTCGATCTCAAAAAGTCACTACCTTCGTCACTTGCACCTTACATTATTTGGGAACAGCCAAAATGGAAAAGCGAAGCCGATCGCATTGTGTCGATCCAAAAGCGATCGCAAGCGATGCCCATTGCTTTTCTGCATTCAGTGGCTACTGAAAAAGATTCATTTGTATTACGAGAGCTGCAATCTACACTAAGTCCCACCGATCATTTAAAAATCGGGAAATGGGATAATAAGTTGCCCCATTCTGAAGAGTTAATGCGGGCTTTGGGGCGCGTAGTGGCATGGTCACATTTGCGGAGTAGTGGACGACAAGGCTCTGCGATCGCTGATCAATTAATTGATTTTGCTAGTAAAGCCAAATGGAAAAATGAAGTGATGGAATATGCCAAGAAATACAGTCAACAAGTACATCAAGATTGGAAAGAATTTTGTAAAGTGGAAGCCCTGCAATAAATTGCGGGCTGAAAGCTTAAACCCGTTGAAACGGGTTAAGTTAAGGAATGAAAAATAAATAAGCTCGGCAAAGTAGAGTGTGTTAGCGAAGCGTAACGCACAAATAATAAGCATTAAAAAGGTGCATTACATTTCATTAATGCACCCTACGAGATTAGTAAGCGCACCACCCCAAATGCACAAATTATTTGTTTTTCATTCCTAATTAAAAATCGATTAGTCAGTTTTAACTGACTTTAGCTTTTAGCCAAGAACTAAAGTTCTTGGTAAACCATGAATTCCACGTACAGCATACGCTACAGCTTTTTGGGCTTTTGGGTTTAAGTATGCTTGTCTACTTATAGCGATAAACTGAGAATATAACTATATCAAGATCAAAATTGTAGATGAGAGTCAAGATTGAGAATGAAGTTCTATTTATTAATCGAGAGGATGTGCCGAAATATAACAAGCAAGGCTCAATCGTTCGTAATAGTTACTTTTGGGCACTGCGATCGATCGCAGGTCGGGCTAACTCCCGTTATGACTGGGAATTTGAATCAGAGGTATGGATTGCCTTGCAGAGACTGTTAATCTCCTTTGCTGAGTCAGGATATTTACCTACTCGCGAAACTCAACTAGAATTTACTCCTGATACCGAAGAAATTCCCCAACTTTTACGACTAGTTTCTACAATTGAGTAGGCAAATTATCAAAAACCTTATGAAACTTGCATTCATTATCGATCCGATCGCAAAACTCGATCCCGCCCATGATACTAGTGTGGCGCTGATGGAAGCAGCTTGTCGTAAGGGTTATGAGGTATTTATTGCGAATATGAATACGCTGAGTGTCAAAGATGGCAAGGCTTGGGCTTTTTTGCAACCCACCAAAATTTACCCCGTGCCACTAGTCGATGGTAAGTGGCAAGTCCCGACTCCTTGGTATGAAGTTTCTGAAGGGAAATTTCAGCCTTTAGAAGCAATGCAATTTGTGTGGATGCGCCCCGATCCACCTGTAACCAATGAATATCTTTATGCGACTTATATTCTTGATTATGTCGATACGAGTAAATCTAAAGTTATTAATTCACCACAAGGGCTTCGTGCAGCCAATGAAAAAATGTATGCTCTGCAATTTACAAAGGCAATCCCTAAAACAATTGTGACCGCAGATAAGGGAACCATCCGCGACTTTGTAGCAGCAGAGGGTAAAGCCGTAATGAAACCACTCAATGGTAAGGGTGGCGAGGGGATTTTATTTTTGGAAGTAGGCGATCGCAATATCAACTCTCTGATCGAAATCAGTACTAATATCGGCAAAACTCCTGTGATGGTGCAGGAATATCTGCCCGACGCGCAAAAGGGTGATAAGCGAATTATTTTGCTAGATGGTGAACCAATTGGTGCAGTTAATCGCATTCCTCAGTCAGGAGAATTTCGTGGCAATATGGCGGCGGGAGGTAGTGCAGTTCAAGTCAACATTACCGATCGCGAACGAGAAATATGCACACAACTTGCACCGATCCTCAAGCGTGATGGCTTAATGTTTGTCGGTATTGATGTGATCGGCGGCTACCTCACTGAGGTTAACGTCACTAGCCCCACAGGTATTCGCGAGATTGATCGCCTTGATGGTGTGTGTTTAGGCGATCGAGTGATGGATTGGCTAGCACTTAATTAGTAGTTTTTAGCGCCTTTGGCGCTAAAAACTACATGACACATCTTGACTAGAGGTAGAATTGAGGTAGAACATCTATAGAAATTTATAGAAATTTTTTACTAACGCCTTTTGTCCTATGAAGTTTTTCAGCTCAGAATTTATGAAAAAAGTTAAAGCAAACGTCAAAGTCTGGACGCGATCGCTTGTCGTAATTTCATTGATAGCGATCGCCATATTTGGTAACGCCCATGAAGCCTTTGCCAGACGGTCGGGCGGCAGAATGGGCGGAAGCTCGTTTAGATCTGCCCCAAGCCGTTCTGCTCCGTCAAATTCAGGCTACAGAGGTAACAGCTATGGCGGTGGTGGTGGATTGTTCTTCCTGCCCATGTTTTTTGGCGGTGGTGGCGGCGGATTGTTCTCGATTTTGCTACTAGTGATCGTTGCAGGCGCGATCATGCAAGCATTTCGTGGTAATGGTGATGGCGAAGGCATCACAGGCACAGCTAGCAAAGTTACTGTTGCCAAAATCCAAGTTGGCTTACTCTCCTCAGCGCGATCGCTACAACAGCAGCTAACCTACTTGGCTCTAGAGTCGGATACCTCATCTGTCGAAGGTTTAGCCGCCGTCACCCGTGAAACTGCCATTTCCTTGATGCGCCATCCTGAATATTGGGTCTATGTCAGCAGTGCTAACGAAAACACTAAATTTGCCCTTGCTGAACAAAAATTTAATAGTTTGGTGATGTCTGAACGCAGCAAACTCAATGCAGAAGTATTGAGCAATGTCGGTGGTCGCGTATTGCAAGGTAAAACTGCGGCAACTTTACCCAGCGAAGGTAGCCTCAACCTCGAAGATCCTAGCGAGTATATTGTCGTGACGCTTTTACTTGCCATTGCTGGTGATACTCTCAGCAAATTGCCAACTTTGCGCTCATCCGCAGATTTACAATCAGCTTTATCTGCGATCGGTTCCGTTCCTGCGGATAACCTCTTAGCAGTAGAAGTGATATGGGAGCCACAATCCGAGGACTACACCCTCACAAGTGATGAAATTCTGACCATCTATCCCGATCTTGTCAGAATCTAGACGTTATCTAATCAAAAAGGAAAAAGGGACGCTTCGCGTCCCTTTTTCCTTTTTGATTTAAAGATTTGCGAAATCTGGCATAAAGTTGTAGCGCTAAGAGACGATTTGTGGTATCACTTACCAGTATTATTTTTTTCTTATTTGGGCTGAGACAAGTTTAAAGTATTGTGATTTGGCTAAGATAGCAATCAAAACAGCATAATTCGATTATTCGAGTATTGCCAATTGTGCGTGGTTAATAGAGTGAATAGGATCGGCATACGATGCAAAATACAGATAATAAAAACCAGTTTTATGTAACTCAAGACGTTGAGGCCTATACGGACAACGTAGATAACTTAATGGATGATCTATTTGGAGATGTCGAATCTACACTCCATGTTGATTATGCTAAACAGCGATCGCTGAGGCAAAAAAGCCCCCAAACTAAACAAAGCAAAAATTCAGCCCCCTACGCCTCTGTAAACTCCTCAAGCTCAGATATAGTCGCTATTTCCAAGCTTGAATCATCCGAAAAAGAAATATCCACATCAAAAGATACCGTTAGCATCACCAAGCTTAACGTTGCTGATATTGCTTTACCTCCTATCTCTAAGCAAGATGTACTCTGGATTCAACCCTACATCATGCGGAATCCAGAGCCAATTAGCAACCTGCCACCAATATCCCCTGAACCCTTAGCTCCAAAATACAATCTAATTGATCGCCTCTTACTCGTTGGAGCCTGTAGTGCAGCTTTGATGGCCGCAGTAATGTGGACAATTAATCATGGGATTTGGCTGGGTAGACAATCAGTTAGCGTGGCTCAAGTTCCTGCCAAAGAAACAACTACAACCAAAGTTTTTGGTGAAGAAATCAGGCGGATGTTGTCGGAAGTAGCAGATAAAAATCGTGCGATCGCAACTAATCTCAATAACACTATTGCAGGTAATATGCCACTCATGGCTGCGCCACTAATTGGTAATATGCCACTCGCCAATCCTTTTGCTAATGGGATGCAGCAACCAATGTATGTGCCTGTATATCAACCACCTAACCTAAGTAATAGCGGTAATGCGCCATCGCCTCTCGCTCTGCCACCTGCCACCGCAAATAACTCGATTGATGTTGCTGGGATGAGTGCAAAGCCAAATGCTGCTGTATCTCCTCAAATCACGGCTGCACCTGTTCCATCATATACATTGATTGGTGTGCTTGATTTAGGCGATCGCTCTACGGCGATGCTTGATGTGAATGGCTCTGTACAATCAATCGGATTAGGAAAAGCGCTCGGTAATACTGGCTGGTTTTTATCTCGCGTTAGCCAACAAGAGATCATTCTCAAGCGCGGTAAAGAAACGAAAACTATATTTGTTGGACAAAAGTTCTAGAATCATTTGTAGAAAATTGGGTTTCGACTTCGCTCAGCGAACGGATGATATGCTGGCTGAGCAAAGTCGAAGCCTTCCACAACTCACTTAGGATTGCTATAGAATTGGTAGTATTAGTCTTAAATTAAAACATCTGAGGAAATTATATGGGGTTAATCGAGGATATATCTCGCTTTTTAGAGACACGCCTAGAGGAGTTTATTCGCAATAACCCACAGATTGAGCTGCAAATTCTCGAAGATAAGCTGCGTCAACAAGAAGAAGAAATAACGAAATTAATTGTTAGCTCGAAATCAGAAGAGAAAAATTTCCAAGATCGGATTTTGGAAATTGCTGAAGAAATTCGGATTTGGCACGATCGCACTGTTAAGGCGGAGTCTTTTGATCGCCCCGATCTGGCTAATTCTGCCAAAGAACGCGAAGCCGCCCTATTGCGTCAAGGCAACCAAATCTGGGCGCAGATGGAACTAGTTAAAAAAAGAGCGATCGATAGTCAAGCCCTGCTAGTCCAAATCCAAGAGCGGCTTAAGGAAGTCCAAGCTAAAATCGCTGAAGCTGCCAAAACTGCTAAGGCAAAATCACCAACTAGTACTCCTTTAAATTGGGACAATCTCTACACTCCCCCCTTTCGTGATCCGAACGATAAGCTAGAAGAAACATTTCGACGTTGGGAGATGGATGAAGAACTTGATCGCCTCAAGCGCAACATGGGCAAATAAAAAAATATTTGTCTTTAGTTGAAAATTTAAGTCAAAAGGAGGTAGAAGCTATGCTGGGTATTACATTGCAGGAAACAAGGGTTTATCGAGAAATTAAGGCTAAAGGGCGCGAGGAAGAAGCCGTTAATCTTATTCTGCGACAGATGACTAAGCGATTTGGATCGATATCGGTGGCAATGCGTTCTAAAGTTTCTGGGTTACCTTTGGTTGCGCTTGAAGATCTGAGTGAGGCGCTCTTGGATTTTACGAGTTTGGCTGATTTGCAGGTCTGGCTGACGGAGCAGGGCGTTTCGGAAAGCTAATTTATGACTAAGAACAAAGATAATCGCAAAAAACTGGAGGGGCAATACAAAGCTTTAGAAGAGCATTTACAGAAAATTGCTGGTGAAAAAGAGAAGCCTAGTGAGATGATAGATCAAGGACTATTGGTACATTGGGAGAAGACTGTTGCAAATTGCCGTCAGAATATTGCCAAGCTAAAAAGGAGATTAAATCAATGATTTCTGGATATAAGCATCCATTTGATAGGTTAAGTATATTTTTAAATGAGTATCAATCTAGGTTAGAAGAAGCTCTTGCCGCAATTGCGGTAATTAAAAATTCTGACGCTAATTCTGATGAGTTTTCTCAAGCGATCGCAGATCTTCATGTTTGTGCGACTGTGATTGAGCCGTATTCAGAAGGTTTGGTGGAGGCGATCGATCAGTTTGCTGAGGATAGCCCTGAATAGGATTTTTTATTTGGGTTTTATTTGGGGCGATCGCAAGGTGTCGATCCTGATAATTGGCGCTGAATGTGGCTAACTAAGCAACAGATTAAGTTGGCAGGTGATTCTGAGAAAGTAGTAAAATCGTAATTGATGCTGTTAAGTAAGGTTCGCGCTATGTATGAGCCAATTCCACCGCAATCGCCTCTTGAAACGATGCCAACAATGTATGATTTGCCGAGTGAGTTGGTAGGAGAGTCTGGTTTGCCTGACGAGTTTCATTGTATCCAAGCAGATTTACTCACTGAGACTTGTAAGCCTGTTGGCTATTTGCCATCGGAAATTTTATTGGCTAGTGATCTTAATCTTTATTACGATCCTAGACATACGCAATGGTACAAGCGCCCCGATTGGTATATGGTCTTGGGTGTGCCAAAGGCAAATCAGCAAGAAGAGCTAAGGCTGAGCTATTTAATTTGGCAAGAGGGGGTGACACCTTTTTTAATTGTAGAGTTACTGTCTCCTGGAACTGAAGATGAAGATTTAGGACAAAGGCTGAGGGAAATCAATAAACCGCCGACTAAGTGGGAGGTCTATGAGCGCATTCTGCGAGTTCCTTACTATGTCATCTATGATCGCTACGAAAATAATCTAAGAGCATTTGAAATTTCCGTTAGCGGTTACAAGCCAATCCCACTATCTGAACAGCGTTTCTGGATCCAAAGTCTAGGACTAGGGTTAGGACTATGGCAGGGAGTTTATCAAGGAACTGAGGGGCTATGGCTGCGGTGGTACGAACAAACTGGTTGGGTGCAG
>CASBRC010000421.1 GCA_949128015.1 Synechococcales cyanobacterium PMM_0003 | reverse complement strand
ATTAGCGTCGCGGCGCTTCGCGCTGTAACGCTAATTCTTGGGTGGGAAGGGAGTATGAAGACTGGCGATAGCTATATAAAAAATTTGGGTTTATGCCCCATTAGTTGTGAGCTAACTCACAACTAATCAGTAAATCGACTCTATAGGTATCTTAGGTTAAGTACTATACTATCTTCTGGCAATTAATAAATTTGAGAGCTTACTACTTATGACTGAAACTAAACCAAATTTACTACCGCTTCTTGGTGGCGCGGCTGTAGTGGTTGCGGGTGGCGTAGGTGCTTATTTCTTTTTTAATAAGCCAAATATTATTCCCATAGGTAGCAGCACTTCAGGAACACTAACGGTTGTGCCGAAACAGTCATTGATGGCAATGTCACTGTCAACTGACGGCGAATCACTTGCTAAACTCGATCAGTTTCTTTCACCAGAAACCAAAAAACTTTACGATAAAGAGCTTGCAAAAGTAAGAAGTAATCTCGCTTCAGGTGACTTTGACTATGAAAAAGATGTAAAACCTTGGATCGGTAAAAGTGTATCGGTTGTCTTTTTACCTTCAGGGAAACAAGCTAGTCTTACACCAAAAAACTCACAAGCTGTAATCCAAAATCGCTATGTACCAGTGAGTGATACAGGTGCGATTCAGTTTGTTCAAGCTACAGAAAAAGATACGACCGCACCCGCAGCAAATCCCATGCCAAATATTTTGGTTGTAGTTGAGGTCAAAGATAAGGCTGGCGCTGAGAAGTTTTTGACAGAAAAGGTCAAGACTAAGGCAGGTGGTAAAGAAAAACAATCTGAGTATAAGGGCGTAAAGATCACCCAATATGGCGAAGGAGCAAATGCTAGTGTTACCGCTATGGTTGGCAACTACTTGGTTGTGTCTCCTCAAGAACTGACAACTCAGAAGGCGATCGACACTTTTAAAGGTGAAGCATCCCTAGCAAGTGCGGCAAGTGCCGACGATCTGAAGATCCAAAATCCTGTTGTTCAAGTTTACATTCCTAACTTTGGTGAATCAATCGTTGAGCTAGCAGCGCTAAATCCCGATGCTCAGACAATTCCGCCAGAGTCAATTGAGCAATTGAAGAAAGTTAAATCCATGAATATGGGTTTTGGCATTGATGATGCAGGTATTCGCTTTAAAGCGCTTGGCAAATTTGACCCCACCGCAATTTCGGCACTTAAGAACTCACCTAACAAGGTTATGAGTCAGATTCCTTCCCAAGCATTTTCTGTAATCACTGGCTTTAATATCAAGAATTCATGGGAGCAGTTTGTCAAATCTGCGGAGAACACTCCTGAAGTTAAAAAAAGCCTTGATGAAACTAGAGCGCAACTGAAGTCTTCTCCATTAGCTCTTGATCTTGACAAAGATATCTTTGGATGGATGGATGGAGAATTTGCGATCGCATCTGTATCAAGTAAGCCAGAAGGAATTTTGGCACAAACTCAAGGACTTGCTCCTTTATTGGTGTTACAAACCACAAACCGCTCTGCGGCTGAATCCTTGTTCAAAAAGTTGGATGATTTCGCTACCAAGAATGGCGCACAGGTAAGCAAAAAAGATGTTGGTGGAGTCTCGGTTACAGAATGGTCGGCGGCTGGAGCTGGCTCGATTGTCGCCCACGGCTGGAACCAACAAGATACTCTCTTCGTTACTCTTAGTCCTATTGTGTCTCTATTCGTACCGAAACCTGCAACTGCGATCGATGCGGACGCTACCTTCAAGTCGGTAGTTAGCACGCTTCCGACAAATAATGTTGGTTATTTCTACCTTGATGCCGATCGCACATGGAGCATTGTCCAAGCCTTTATGCCTCCTGCGGAGAAAGCCAAAATTCCTCCTGAAACAAAAGCGTTGATTGAATCTATCCGTGGCTTGGCGGGTACTGCTACTTATCCTAATTCAGACACTGCTGAAGTCGAAGTCATCTTGGCGCTAAAGAAAGGCGGCAAGTAAATAAAACCCAAATATGATTCGGCGGGCTTTGCCCGCCGAATCATATTTGGGTTTTGAAATGCATATTTGATTGGTTTTACAGCAATACCCAATAAACCGAGATTTTTTATAAAAGCCTCCCCAAGAAGCGACAAGTGCGGAGCTTTTATAAAAAATCTCGGTTTGTCTAATTTAAGGAGAGCCTTGCTTTGCAAGGCTCTCCTTAAATTAAGTTTTGACACATGGCTGATAGCAACTAATAGTGTGATAGTCATGCTGCCATGTCGATAATTGATCTCCATGGCTTTTAATGTGACGTGAAGTTTTGACAATCCAACCCGATAGATCCTGACAATCAGATGGATATATCTGATCAATAATTTGAGATTCCACCTTTATTTGCCAAGGGCTTGGCGCACATCCCCATAGACTCGACAAAACTATGCCATCCTCTTCTAATACCTGAAGTCTTAACTGTAATGGAATTTGGGTGTGATTACGAACAATCAAATCTTTGTAACCATAGGCAACTGCGGCATCTTGACCTAAAGTATAAAATCTTGATTCCCCATAAGCATCAATACTATGACAATGCCTTTCTAAAATCTCACATCCTCCATATAGCAGAGTGTTAAAGACATTAGTGGCAATCAGGCATAAACCTCCTCCTATATCAGTTAGCACCTGTCCACGCACAAATACAGGAGCTTCTCGAAACCCATTTGCCCTAGTTGGCTCTCCTATGCGATCGCAAAAGCCAAAAATCTTTTTTGGGGCAAGGTTAAGGCAATGAATCTTTTTGGCAGCAAGTTGTAAGTTCCAAATCCGATTAGCTCTAATTTCCGCAGAGCCGCGATCAGGAATCGGAGTTCTGAACTCTGTCCACTTGTGCAAGTAGCGATCAATATCATTAGGATTTTGCTGATTAGCATAATGAAATGGATATCCTTTGGCTAATGCTTTAGCGTATTTGAAGCTATTACGAAGAGGTTTTTTAAGATTTTGCCAGACTTGCTTCATAGCTATTAAAATTTAAGCGGTTACTTCCTAAGTTAATTGTTACATGAAATATAGGCTTAAGTAGGCAAGCGTAATTACAAAAAGTTGTAGCTCACGCTGCGCGTGAGCTACAACTTTTTTGGTTTTGGGAGTATATTTTAAAAAATGCCATGAAATCGATACAATACTTGCAGTGAAGAATCTAATATTCTCAATGTCCAAATATTTAGAGCCAATTAGTACCTGTGGGCGCAACGAATCATAAAGATCAAAAGAAACCCAAAATCGTACTGACAGGTGGCGGCACTGCTGGTCATGTTAGCCCCAATCTTGCCTTAATTCCTAGTCTTGAAGCTGATGGCTGGGAAGTTGTATATATTGGCTCTAACAATGGGCTTGAGAAACAACTTGTTGCCGAAGTTGGGATTTCCTATCACGGTATTTCTTCAGGAAAATTGCGCCGTTATTTTTCTTGGCAGAACTTCATCGATCCTTTTAAGGTGGTCAAAGGAATATTTGATGCTTATTTTGCGATCGCAAAAATCAAACCTCAAGTCGTATTTTCTAAAGGTGGCTTTGTCACTGTTCCCGTGATTTTTGCAAGTTGGCTACAGCGAATTCCT
>CASBRC010000420.1 GCA_949128015.1 Synechococcales cyanobacterium PMM_0003 | reverse complement strand
GATCGCATGGCAAATATTAATCTTGAGTCGGGTGAGCATTCGTTTAAAGAGACGATCGCCGATATCGAACGCGGCGTATATATGGAATCAAATCGCTCATGGTCAATTGATGACTATCGCAACAAGTTTCAATTTGGCTGTGAATATGCCAAACTCATCGAAAATGGCAAATTAACCAAAACCCTCCGTAATCCCAACTATCGCGGTATCACGAACCAATTTTGGAATAACCTTGCGAAAATAGGCGATCGCCATACCGTTGAAGCCTATGGTTCTCCATTCTGTGGAAAAGGCGAACCTAACCAAGTAATTCGCGTGGGACATGCTTCCCCTGTCTGTCTATTTGAAAACATCGAAGTTTTTGGCGGTGTATCCTAAAAAAAAGGACGCAAAGCGTCCTTTTTTTTAATTTAAGCCCAGTTGCTTCATTTCTTGTTCAAGCACATTTAGTAATCCAGCATCATTATTAGCACGAGCAACTTCCATACGACGTTTCACTGAAGCCGATAGACTGGCTTTATGATTTGCTGCTGCTTCAGCCTTTCTTTGAACTACGTTCATGACTAATATCCTTTAAATTACATACTGTTTACATACAGCTACCATAACATATAAGTATATAAACGGTAGCATATGTTACTAATATTTTATTAAATAAATGTAGATAAAAATTCTTTTACACAAAATAAAAGCGGCGCATCGCGCCGCTTTTATTTTGTGTAAAGGGATGTAATTAACCAGCTATCAATGGACGATAAGTTCGGTAATTAATATCAGGGAAAATATTGTCTATATACTCAATTTTTTCCAGCCAACCAGCATCGATTGTCCCAGCTTCGATATCTTCAAACAATTTCTCTAGTCGCATTAAATGCGATCGCGTCCGTCTCATCGCATAGGGAACCATTGTGCCAGTCCGCATGATAAAGGCCCAATCAGAGGACTGCGCCAAGAGTAACTCACGCGCCGCTTGATTTAAAGCTCGCCACTCTAGTTCATCTACAGGTTCACGATAGGACAAATGAATCATTCGTTCTGCACCTTTGTGTAAATGCTGATAGACCCAAGCATTTGTTTCATTTAGCCAATATTCATGGAAACCTTTATAACCCCAACTAGATTGAGCAGGACGTGACACCTGTTGAGTTGGGTTATCACGCAGATAATCCGCAAGATGTGTCATCTCATAAGTCGTCTGATCGTAATAAGACTTACGAATCAAGAAATCGATAAACCAAGGTCCCTCATACCACCAGTGTCCAAACAACTCTGCATCATAGGGAGATACCACAAGCGGCGGACGACCCATCATGTCGTGGAGGTAACCAACTTGACGTTCGCGATTTTGCATAAAGTTGGTTGCATGTTCGGCTGCCTTTTCTTTTGCCCAATAAGGATCGTAAAGCTGTTTTGCGTCTAGTCCAAAATCACGTCCTGTAATACGGTGATATTTAACCCCAGTATTCTTTCGTTGACCATTCGGCATGATAAACGGCTTAATATACTCATAATCCGCTTCCCATCCTAGATCTTTGTAGAACTCGCGATAAACAGCATTACCTGGATAACCAACTTTCGATGACCACACTTGCTGTGAAGACTCATGATCGCGGGCAAATGCTGCTACCCCTGTTTCCGTAAAAACAGGTGCATATGTCCCATAACGAGGGCGTGGCTGACCATACAAAATCCCATGTCCATCGGTCAAGAAATAGCGTAGCCCCACATCGGCAAGCAATCGCTCTAATCCGTCGTAATAGGCACATTCTGGCAACCAAATCCCATTAGGTGCGCGTCCAAATTCTTGTGTGTAATGTTCAACGGCGACTTCTAATTGCGCCCAGACTGCCTCTGGATACATTTTCATCAGAGGCAAATAGCCATGAGTTGCACCACAGGTAATAATTTCTAGATTGTTAGTGTCTTGAAATTGCTTAAACGCAGTGATCAGATCGCCGCTATATTTTTCCCAAATTTCGCGAGTCTCCGCAAATTCTCTGACATAGTACTCAGCAAGATACTTGACATGACCATTATGTTCGTTATGAATTACTTCAAGTTCAACTAATTGCTGTAGCGTGGCTAGATGCTTGTCATAGCGTTCTTGCAAGAGAGGATCGCGCAACATGGATACCAGTGGCGGAGTCATGCTCATGGTTATTTTAAAATCAATACCATCTCGCCTGAGTCCCTCGTAGACTTTGATCAGGGGAATATAAGTCTCGGTGATCGCCTCATACAACCATTCTTCTTCAAGCACATAGTCGCTTTCGGGGTGGCGGACATAAGGCAAGTGAGCGTGTAAGACCAGCGCGAGATATCCAATGCTCATAGATCTTCTTTTCCTAAAAAGTCTTTAAATTAGCCGATATTGCTAAAAATGGCAGAAGTTATAGATCAAGGTAAACAACGCTACGTATCGCCTATCTTGATCTGTAAATTTACTCATATGTTGGTCTAATAACGGTTTTCAAGCAGATAAAGTACGTTAAAGTTTGTCTACCCTAATTAAAGGAGGTGTAGGGGCTTTATAAGTTAGTTATGCTGATGAAAGCTGCTATCTCCAAATGTGATTTCATTTTTTAAGGCATTTTTAAAGTAATTTTAAGCTATTCCTGCACCCAATGTAATTATGTATACATCCTGCCAGCAATTCTCATTATGAAACCAATTTTGGGGTTTGCAGCACCTATGGCGTTGCAAACCCCAAAATTGTTCTTTTGAAAGGCAGCCTACAATTACAACCGCTATTGAAATTAACTGAAACACTAGTCAGAAGACAGCAACTCTTACAAATTTCTGAAGTTGCTGTCTGACTAAGATTGATTTTGTAAATTTTTTACTGCAAATTGTTAAAAAAAGCTTACATAATAAAAAAAGTTGATTGAAAACGCTACAGGCAGTAAATAAGCGTAAAATGGAGGTATCAAGAGCTTGTATAGATGTAAAACTATAATAACTGCTCTTGCTACTGGCAGAAATAGAATATACTCTAAAATCTCGGATTAAGCAAAATCATTTTGTGGACTCAAAAAAGTTCTTACTTTGGAAATAAGGTTTCCCCAAAAAACTATCTTTAGGTATAGTTAAATGAAAATTGATTTTCTATAGATTTTGGAAGATTATTTTACCAAACCGATGGTTGACAAAGTAGTTTTATATATGCATTCTCCAAAAGAATGACTTCTAATACACAAAATCGTCTTTTTTACTGTTCACTATGAACTTGTTTTAAAGAAAAAATCAAGGTAACTTGTTATCTGTAATTGCTCCTTGCTGAGTTTAATAATCTACCTATTGAAGTAGGCTTTGATTATTTGACTCGCTTCATTCTCACACTTGATTTATCAGGAGCAAAGCTAGTTAAGAGGAGGCAGTTTTTTGAAAAAGATATCTTCTAAAGACGAGGATCTAATAACCAATGTTTCCCTGACATTGGGTGATAAGGTTTCCTCTCTGAAGGTGCGTCGTTCTCTCGCTGTGTTAGGGTTTGCCCTATCCGCAGGAACCGTGGGGGTTTTGGTTAACCAGCAATCAGCGAACAATAATCTCAAGGCTTCCCCAGTTGCCGTGTCATCGCGTACATTGACGGATGTGATGGCACAAAACCAAGATCGCAAGTATGAAATGGCAAGAACTGCGATCGCATCAGGTACATGGGACAATAGCCAAGGCGTAATCGTCCATGAGGTGCGTGAAGATGAAACCTTATGGAAACTAACCCAAGTCTATCAAGTTGACGCAGCTGCGATCGCCGCTTCAAACAACATCAGTGCAAATACTGAATTGCAACCAGGTACGAAGCTGGTAATACCACCTGTGAACGGTTTGGTTCATAAGGTTAGATCTGGCGATACACTCGAAGCTATTTCTAGTTACTACAACGTTCCCAAGAGCGAAATCATCAAGTTTACGTCTCTAACTTCTGGCGATTTTTTAGCCATTGATCAGCCTCTGGTAATCCCAGGAAATGTCTCAACTTTAATGCAAGTTAAAGAAGGACATGTAAAGAGGCGGTTGATAGCTGAAAAAGAGCGCTTAACTCTGCGTTTGCAGGAATTAGAAGGCAAAAAAGCAGTAGCTACATTAGCTAGTGCTAATTCCAAGTCAAATATCGCTGAAAATGAGATTGCCAAGCAGCCCAAGTTTACTTCATACCGAGTTCAAAACGGCGATACGATTGAGACGATTGCTCGCCGCAATGGTATTACCCAAAGATCAATCATTGAGGCAAACAAGCTAGAAAGCCCTCAATGGTTAGAACTAAATCAAGAGCTAAAGCTTCCTCAAGGTCGTAGTTTGCCATCGACTCGAACGATCGCATCTTCTAATGAAAAGCCAAGTAAGCAGATACCATCGCCTGTAGCATCTTTGTCAGAGACTACTAGAGTTTCGGCAACTAATTCTTTGTCTAGAGAAGTTGAACCAATGAGAGTTACGGCTGCTACGCCGATGGTTTTACCAAAAGATGCTGTAACTAAGATCGCTGCTGCTAATCGCGTTTCCCCTTGGCAAGGCTTAATGCAGTTAACAGGATCTGAAGCTTCTGCTAATATGCCAACTTCTCCCGCTCTTGAGCAGTCATCTGGCATGCAAGCAAAAGTGACTGCTATGCAACCTAGCTTACCTGTCGCTAGTGAGCCAGCAATTAAGGTTGCAGCTGCACTTTTTCCATTTGCCCCCGATCAGTTGTTGAATGAATTAGGTAGTCTTAATAATCCTAACAACAAAAAGAATCCTGCGATGTCTTCAACAGCGCTTAACTTGCCAGCAAGGTCGATCGCAACTCCATCAATTCCTGCGACGAGTGCTGCTGAACAGTACAGTAATAATCGCTCAATCCCCATCGAAGCTAATTCTTTTCAGCCAGTTGCTGAGCCTAGACTTCAGTTTCCACCTATAATTGCGACAGTATTGTCGATTCCAGAAATACCTACAGCTTTCATTAAAGAGCAACGTGTCAACCTCAGCAATGTCCCTTCAGAAGCTTTAAATCAGCCCGCTGCGGAGCCAATTAGCAAGTCTACAACGGTAGCCGCAATATCGACTCCAACGATTCCAGCAAATCGGGCGATCGAACAAAGCGATAGTTCCAATGCTGAACCTGCCTCTGCCATCTCTCAACCTGCCTCTGAGCCGAATGTTCAGATTCCTGTAAGGTCAGCAGCTAGCATTGTGCCAAAAGTTCCTGCATTAGTATCTGCTGAACAGCAGGTAGTGACAATCGCTCAGCCCAACCAAATTGCGGCTTTATTGCCTGATCCTGAAGCAAGGATGACTTCTTTAGAGGTGAAGCGTCTAGAGACAGAAGTTAATCGACTTAACGATAAAGTCCGTGATGCTGAGATCAAAGAAGCAGCAAGGGCTGAAGAAGCTCGTAAGCTCGAAGCGGCTAAGATTGCTGCTGCAAATTTAAATGCTTCGCCAAATGCCGATCGCAACTTTGATGCAAGTCGTAATGCGATCGCTAATCCAGGCGATCGATCAGGTGTTTCTCCGCAGTTACCACAACTTACCGCGAGTGCTTACTTACCCGATGTCCAAGATTACGGACTATCGACTGGCTTTATTTGGCCGGCTGACGGGGTATTTACATCTGGCTTCGGCTGGCGTTGGGGAAGGATTCATGCGGGAATTGATATTGCCGCACCTGTTGGTACACCAATTTTGGCAGCAGCATCAGGTGTAATCGAGTATGCTACTTGGAGTGATGGCGGATACGGCAACATGATCGATATTCGTCATGCTGATGGCACAATCACTAGATATGCCCACATGAATGAGCTATATGTTAAGGAAGGTCAAACAGTTGGTCAAGGTCAGATGATTGGCACGATGGGTAGTACTGGATTCAGTACAGGACCTCACCTCCACTTTGAGATTCGACCTAATGGTGGTAGTGCGATCGATCCAATGGTATTCCTAGCGAGTGCTAAAAAATAAAGGGATCTCATCTTCCTAAAAAGAGAGGGCTTGTTTAGCAAGCCCTCTCTTTTTTAATTTTTTCAAGAAAGTCTCTCGATCACCGAAGAGTTTGTATTTTTTCTGCTAAAGTTATGACAACAAAGATTTTTCATAAATAATTAGGAAACGTTGATGGCAACGGACTTAGAGGGCTTAACTGCTCAACTACAATCTCTAGCGGAACTCGCAACAAAATCAGTTGGAGATGTGCAAACTCCTGAAGAATTAGAGCAACTTCGAGTCGAGTATTTAGGAAAGAAAGGTACTCTCTCTCAGATTCTTGGGACAATGGGCAAGCTCTCGGCTGAAGAGCGCCCTCAAGTTGGTGCGATCGCCAATCAGATTAAGCAAACATTACAAAATCAGCTTGAAGAACGTAAAACCACGATTCAGCAAGCTGTAATTACCAAGCGTCTTGAATCAGAGACCCTTGATGTGACCATGCCTGGTATTCTGCACTCCTATCAAGGCAGACAGCATCCAATCCAAAGCACCATTGATCGTATGCTAGATATTTTGGTTGGCTTAGGCTTTACAATTGCTCAAGGTCCAGAAATCGAGACTGATTACTATAACTTTGAGGCGTTAAATACTCCTGCCGATCACCCTGCCCGTGACATGGCAGACACATTGTATTTAAGTGATGGTAAGTTATTGCGATCGCAAACTTC
>CASBRC010000419.1 GCA_949128015.1 Synechococcales cyanobacterium PMM_0003 | reverse complement strand
TAATTCCCCCTTGGAAAGGGGGAAAACCAGAAATCTTGTTCCCTCCCCTTTGCAAGGGGAGGGTTAGGGTGGGGTAAATTCTTTGATATAAATCTCCTAAACTTTAGCGTGCGCTAAAGCTTCTTGTTTAGAACAAGCCCAAAGTCAATGACTTGTCAATTGGCATAGTGGAGCCAATTCCTAACCAGAGGGTAACAGCAGTCCCAAACAAGAACACCGCCATTGCCACAGGACGACGGAAAGGATTTTGGAACTTGTTTACATTTTCAATGAAAGGAATGAGGATCAAACCAACAGGAATCAAAGTTTGTAGTAGTACGCCTAACAACTTGTTAGGAACGATCCGCAAGATTTGGAATGTAGGGTACAAAAACCACTCAGGCAAAATTTCCAGAGGCGTTGCAAAAGGATTGGCAGGTTCGCCGATCATGGTTGGATCAAGAACAGCCAATCCAGTAATTAATGCGATCGTGCCAGTGATTACAACTGGGAACATGTACAAAAGGTCATTTGGCCAAGCTGGTTCGCCGTAGTAGTTATGACCCATGTTCTGTTCCAACTTTGCGCGCAAAATTGGATCATTTAAATCAGGGAGCTTTTCAGTCTTTGCCATGTTATTGCTCTATTTATTGCGTTATGGATTTGTGACGACTCCCGACGCTGATGCTACGCATACAGCGCGGGCTTCTCAGCAACACCACCTATTGGTTCGGTTACTCGCTGAGCTTTAATCACTGTCCGCCCGACAGCAATACCAAGACTGCGATGGTTGTCGCCCCTTGGCTCAGATATGCCAGATTCCCTCCGCGGAGGTGTCACATATCCAAAATTGATTATAGTATGAAACCTATGCCCTGCATGGTTTTCTGCGATTAAAGCCAAGATAATTGTCCATTTTTGGGGTGTCGAACCCCTCAATGGACTCGCTTACATCCCGTCGCTCACCCTGTAAACGGGTAGAGCGCGGGGCTTTCGCTCAGTAGCTAAAATTATCTAACATGAAAATCTTAAACTGGATATCCAGATAAGAAACCTTACAAAGGACCAGAAATACCTTGCTTACGAATCATCAAGAAGTGAGCAAGCATAAATACGGCAATCAACCAAGGCAATACAAATGTATGCAAGCTGTAGAAGCGAGTAAGGGTTGGTTGACCAACGCTTTGACCGCCACGCAATAGTTCGACCAAGGTTCCACCAATGACAGGAATTGCGTCAGGTACGCCAGATACGATCTTGACAGCCCAGTAGCCAACTTGATCCCAAGGTAAGGAGTAACCAGTTACTCCAAAGACAACGGTGATGACCGCAAGGATTACGCCAGTGATCCAAGTCAATTCGCGAGGCTTTTTGAAACCACCAGTTAGATACACGCGGAAGGTGTGCAAGATCATCATCAAGACCATCATGCTTGCCGACCAACGATGAACCGAGCGGATCAACCAACCGAAGTTAACGTCGGTCATGATGTAGCGCACGGAGTCAAATGCTTCGGTGACAGATGGCTTGTAATAAAATGTCATCGCGAAACCAGTCGCGAACTGGATCAGGAAGCAAACAAGGGTGATACCGCCTAGGCAGTAAAAAATATTGACGTGAGGGGGAACATACTTGCTAGTAATGTCCTCAGCGAGCGCCCCGACTTCAAGGCGATCGTTAAACCAATCATAAACTTTACTCATGTAATTGAAAAACCCAAGATTGCTGAACTAGTTAACAATTTTTTGATAGCTGTAGTATATTTTAATGCTTTTGACAGATGTAAGCAAAGCTAATACATAGTTTCTTAACCAGATTTAAAAACTTATATCAGATTTCTTCGATGCATACTCCCTTCTCACTCAAGAATTGTTGGTGCGGCGCTTCGCGCCGCACCAACAATTCTTGAGTTTTACTGTTTACTAACAAAAAAATCACTATGAACGATTTGCCAGATAAATCTACTGACAATGATAGCGATCGCGATCGCCCTGAAAGTAATAGCGTCTCGATCCGCGAGATGAATATCGATGATATTGCGCCAATTTTTCACTTAGGAGAGCAATTATTCACAAGTGACCTATATCCATATCTCTATCGGACTTGGGACGAATGGGAGGTGATCGGTATGTATAACACGGACTCTGAATATTGCTTAGTTGCGGAAATAGACGATCAACTAGCAGGATTTATTCTCGGCACAATTATCATTAAAGCCTCATGGAAATATGGATATATCACTTGGCTAGGCATTAGTCCAAATTTCCAACGTCGCGGCATCGCCGATCGCCTTGTCGATAAAATCGTCGAGCGCATGATTGAAGACAATGTGCGTTTTATGTTGGTTGACACCGATCCTGCGAATACGCCTGCGATTAATTTCTTTACCCGCAAAGGGTTTGGTAATGCGAGGGAACATGTTTTCCTCTCGCTAAATCTCGCTAAGCATGAATATTACGGCAGATTAATTAATTACGAACGTGATAAAGCCGAGCGTAATCGTCCGCGCCTAAGGCGAAGAACATAAAGATATTTGCCGCGCCTACGGCGCGGCAAATATCTTTAAAGAATTGTGGCGATTTTTGTTAGACTAGAAAAAGTGTTTGAAGGCAATTGACAATAAATCTTCCAAACTACATTTAAAAACTACTCACCCCATCTTTTGTCTCGGAGATAACCACACTATGGCTCGGATGTACTACGACACGGACGCAAATCTTGAATTTCTAGCTGGTAAGACAGTCGCAATTATCGGCTACGGTTCTCAGGGTCACGCCCATGCCCTTAACCTCAAAGAAAGCGGCGTGGATGTCATCGTGGGGTTATATCAAGGCAGTCCCTCATGGAAAAAAGCAGAATCTGAAGGGCTAACTGTTAAGACGGTTGCCGATGCATCGTCTGCGGCTGACCTGATCATGATCTTATTGCCTGACGAAACTCAAAAAGCAATTTATACTACCGAAATCGCCCCAAATCTAAGCGCAGGGAATACTCTCGCCTTCGCGCATGGCTTTAATATCCATTTTGGGCAAGTTGTCCCGCCTGCGGATGTGGATGTGATCATGGTTGCGCCTAAAGGTCCTGGACACTTGGTACGTCGTACCTACACTCAAGGTCAAGGCGTTCCTGCATTGTTTGCTGTTTATCAAGATGCAACTGGAC
>CASBRC010000418.1 GCA_949128015.1 Synechococcales cyanobacterium PMM_0003 | reverse complement strand
CTTCAGTACAGTCGATGTTTGTATCGAGCTATCAGTTTTTACATGACGCTCAGCCGCCCCCTTAATTTTTGCAACCAATTCTTCTCGTGGTGAAATTGTAGACTTTGGCGGAGATACTTGTTGAGCAGGCGTAGCCCATACACACACAGTCAAACTAAGCGCCAATAAACCCGATAGCAAATATTTATTTTTTACTCGAAGTCCTTGCCATAGCTGCTGTTGTTTCTTGACCACGATGCTTTAACCTAAAAACTGGCTTAATTGTAGAATAATACAGTCAAAATCCCTATGTTACTGCTACCCATTAACCAAACTGATTTATGATACCAACCGATAGAACACCAACCCACGCTGGCGAAATGTTATTAGAAGAATTTCTAATCCCTCTTGGCTTATCACAGCGCGACCTCGCCGATGCGATCCACGTTCCCTATCAACGGATAAATGAAATTGTAAACCGTCGTCGCGGCATTACTCCCAGCACCGCCTTACGCCTATCTAGATTCTTTTCCACTTCGGCAGACTTCTGGATGAATCTTCAACAATCTTGGGATCTCTATCATGCTCAGCAATCTGAAAATGACGATCTAAAGACAATTCAACCTCTAAATGCTCTGGCTGTTGGCTAATTGATATTTGGCTTGATATTGGAAAAATGCGATCGCATATCGATATACTTTGGCAATCGCATTTTAACTCTGACGATATGCGATCGCCATCTTCACCAAGTTTTTGCTGCAAAATTCTGATCATTGACAATTTCTACCGAATCCCCTGAAGGCTTAATCAGAAACAAACCTTCCTGTGTTGCATACTCATCAGCTCTCTCATCAACCTTTATTCCAGCGATCGCGCCGTAAAGCTTATAGTTTTGATATTTAGGAAGAGCCTGTTTAAACCGTTCCAAAGTTACTAAAAATCGTTTCACATCACGAACTTCCAAATGAGACTTAACCTCAATTGCCACTACTTCATTAGTGTTTTCCGCTAGCACATCGATCTCAATAGAACCCTTGTCATCCTGTGCTTCTACTCGCAAAGCCGTAAAATGTACCTCAATCCCCTTCTCGCGAAACATCCGCACTGCCGCAGGTCGGACTAAATTCTCAACAAACTCACCCCATCGGCTCGTAATCCCGCCCACCTGCTTATTTGTTTGCGCGACAATTTTCTTGAGATCAGCCATTTCTTGCTCGGAGGTTTGCTTGTATCTCTGTAAAGATTCTTCAGAGGTTTGCTTATAATTTTCCAAAGATTGCTGAAAAACTTGTTGTTGTTCTTTGCGTTGCCGCTCACTTTCACGAAACAACTCGAAAATATCATCTATGGTGACAGGGCGTTGAGACATAGCTTTGCGATCGCAGTAGGAGTTAATTATGATTATAAACGTTGCACAGTAAATCGGTAATGGCTTGCAGTCTATGCTCTGAAGAATTGCAGAGATACGCGATCGCAAATTATGGCAAATTGAAAGCGCAATGTAAAATAGGGCTAGCTCAAAATTTTGATGACACCTATGCCCGTACCCGTAGAACAATTACTTAACTCCGAAATCCTCAAACCTGCGCGTTACTTAGGTAATGAGTTTGGTGCAGTGCATAAACCATGGCATGATACGATCGTGCGCTGGTCGCTTACCTATCCCGAAGTCTACGAGGTCGGCGCGTCAAACTTGGGGCATATCATCCTTTACAGCATTATTAATAGCAAAGACGGTCAGCTTTGCGATCGCGCTTATCTTCCTGCCCCTGACCTCTCGGCAAAACTACGCGAAACTCAGACTGATTTATTTGCGGTCGAGTCTAAGCGATCGCTACGGGAATTTGACATTTTAGGCTTTAGCCTCAGCTATGAGCTAGGCGCAACCAATGTTTTAGAAATGTTTGACTTGGCGAATATTCCGATGACATGGAAAGAGAGAAGCGAATTATCAATTAATGACTGTCCGTTAATCTTTGCAGGGGGACAAACTGCCACATCCAATCCTGAACCTTATGCCGACTTTTTCGATTTCTTTGCCCTCGGTGATGGCGAAGAATTATTGCCTGAAATTGGCGAAGTTCTCAAAGCATCGAAACTCGCAGGTAAAACCCGCCGCGAAACCTTGCTAGCTCTAGCCAATGAAGTCGATGGGGTCTATGTTCCAGAATTCTATGACATGGACATCAAAACAGGCGCAATCAAACCCAATCGCCGCGATGTCTCACCTCGCGCCCTACGTCGTGTCGCCACACCAAGACCCGAATATAGCATTGGTTTAGTTCCCCTAGTCGAAACAGTTCACGATCGCCTAACCATCGAAATTAGACGTGGCTGCACTCGCGGATGTCGATTCTGTCAACCAGGGATGCTCACCCGTCCCGCCCGTGATGTCGATCCTGAAGTAATTGTCGATACAATTGAGAAAGCACTTCGAGAAACTGGCTATAACGAGTTCTCCTTGCTTTCCCTTTCTTGTTCCGATTATCTAGCACTGCCATCGGTGGGTGTGCAGATTAAAAATCGCTTCAAAGATGAACATATCACTCTCTCATTACCGAGCCAGCGCGTCGATCGTTTTGATGAGAATATCGCGCATATGCTCCGTAGTGGCGATGGCAAGCAACAGGGGCTAACCTTTGCGCCAGAGGCAGGGACGCAGCGTTTGCGCGATGTGATCAATAAGGGCTTAACCGATGAAGAACTACTGCAAGGGATTAAAACTGCTTATACAGAAGGTTGGGATAAGGTCAAACTCTATTTCATGATTGGCTTGCCAACCGAAACCGATGAAGATGTAATTGGAATCGTCAATACGGTGGAATGGTTGCAGAATGAATGTTCGCAAAAGGGAAGAAAGAAAATCTCTTTTAACTTGACTATTTCTAACTTCACACCTAAGCCCCATACTCCGTTCCAATGGCATACTGTTTCTAGTGG
>CASBRC010000417.1 GCA_949128015.1 Synechococcales cyanobacterium PMM_0003 | reverse complement strand
TTGTCGTTTTTTATATCAACAGGGACTTGATGGATTTTTGCCCACTCTGGTTACTACCTCGATTGAGCAGATCCACCGATCGCTATTTTTCTTAGCCGATGCGATCGCAAATCAAACCCAAAATCCTGATCCCCAAGAAGCAAAAATTTTAGGGATTCATCTTGAAGGTCCATTTCTGCATCCAGACAAACGCGGCGCACATCCTCAGCAACATCTATTACCGCTTAATCTCGACACATTGCAGCAGGTATTAGGCGATTACACCGAAATCATTAAATTAGTTACCCTTGCGCCAGAACTCGATCCGAGTAGTGAAACTATTAGATTTTTATGCGATCGCAAAATTATCGTCAGCTTAGGACATTCCACAGCTAATGCTGAGCAGACAAGGACTGCGATCGCACAGGGCGCGACGATGGTAACCCATGCTTTTAATGCCATGCCTAGCTTGCATCATCGCGATGTGGGCTTATTGGGAGAAGCAATTTTAAGCGATCGGGTTTGGTGCGGATTAATTGCCGATGGCGTTCACGTTTCGCCCCAAATGGTGAAATTACTTTATCGAATGACTAACAAAATTTTTCTCGTTAGCGATGCGCTCGCACCTCTTGGTCTACCTGATGGCATTTATCCTTGGGACGATCGCCCGATTACAGTCACTAATGGCACAGCAAGACTACCCGATGGTACGCTTTCAGGCACGACAGTTGCTTTACTTGATAGTGTTAATAATCTGGTCAAGTGGCATATTTGCGAACCAGAACAGGCGATCGCTTTAGCGATCGCAGCGCCACGGCTGGCGATAAATATGCCACTTGACTCTACAACTCAGAGACTAGCTTGGTATCAGACAGATGCGGGACAACTGACTTGGCAGCACCGTTAAAATGTGGATTACCAGAAATTTCTGCTTGAGGCTGATGCATTTTCAAAATCATGGCAAGATTTTGCTTTAGCTTTGTTCTCGGAACGATTACATCCACAAATCCATGATCTAACAGATATTCTGAAGATTGAAATCCATCAGGAATTTTTTGCTTCAAAGTCTGCTCGATCACGCGCCGACCCGTAAAACCAATCATAGCCTTAGGCTCTGCCAAAATAATATCACCGAGCATCGCAAAACTGGCTGTTACACCGCCTGTTGTGGGATTAGTCAAGACTGGGACGTATAACAAATTAGCCTGACGATGGCGCTCCAAAGCTGCCGAAGTTTTCGCCATTTGCATCAAACTCAAAATCCCCTCTTGCATCCGCGCCCCACCCGAAGCACAAAAGATCAAGGCAGGAAAACGTTTCGCAGTAGCAGTTTCGAGCATACGAGTAATTTTTTCACCCACAACCGATCCCATACTGCCACCCATGAAGCGGAAATCCATTACTGCCATCGCCGCATCACAGCCATCAATTTTGCCTGTACCAGTAATTACCCCGTCGCTCAAACCAGTTTTTTGTTTATATTCTTTAATGCGATCAATATAAGGCTTGCGATCTTTAAAACCTAGAGGATCGCAGGAAGTTAAATCTGCATCCATTTCTTGCCATGTGCCAGCATCAATCAATTGGGCAATGCGCTCATAGGCATTAACTTGGTTGTGATGCCCACATTCAGGACAAACCATTAAATTGGTTTTTAAGTCCTTCACATAGGTCAAAGCGCCACAACTAGAACATTTGTGCCACAAACCATCAGGAATTTCGCGTTCTTGAGAGTCTTGACTTAGATTAGGAGTTTTGCGGCGATATGCTTCACCCGCGCGGGAGCGAGTTTCAGCAAACCAATCAAACAGTGACATAGTGGCTCACGGTTTACAGAATAAGCTTTCAGTTGCCAATAGTAGACAAGCAACAACTGTAGCTAAAAATACAGGTGTAACTCTGCTATCATACAGCGCTTTGCGTTCTCAGTAAAACTTAGGGGCGATGCAAAGCATCACCCCTAAGTTTTACTCTAAGCCATCACTAGGCTTTTGCTTAACCCGCTCAACTTGAGAGTATTTCTCAACTGTTTGAGTCACATCAAACAATGATTGCTGTAGAGGCTTAATGGCGATTTGAATATCTTCATAGGTCGCCTCTTCAGATTCATATAAGTTCTTGAGAGCTTCCATATTTTTGAGTGTGGGTTCACGCAAACTTTGGGTAATGACCGATGGCCCGTTATCTCTGAGAATTTCTTCAACGGTACGAATTAGGTTGGAAGCTTGGTTACGCATATTCGCCAACTCGCGACGGGCCTCATCTTCTTCGGAATAGACTTCAGCTTCCATCCGCATTCTCTCAATTTCACTGGGGCTTAATCCGCCAGTATTAGTGATACTAATGCTCTGTTCAACTCCAGTATCAATATCCCGTGCGGACACTTTGAGAATACCGTTAGCATCAATGTCAAAGGAAACTTCGATCTGAGGGATACCTCTTGGTGCAGGACGAATGCCTTCTAGCTCAAATTTGCCGAGGCTTTTGTTGTCCTTTGCCATCGCCCGCTCTCCCTGTAGAACATGAATTTCTACAGCCGCTTGATTATCCACGGCAGTGGAGAAAATCTGCGACTTACTGGTGGGGATCGTGGTGTTGCGCTCTAGATTTTTAGTAAATACTCCACCTTGGGTTTCTAGTCCAATCGAGAGTGGAATTACATCCAGTAATAAGAGATCCTTAACTTCACCACCTAAGATGCCAGCTTGAACGGCTGCACCGATCGCAACAGCTTCATCAGGATTGACTGATTGGTCTGGTTTTTTGCCCTCAAAAAATCTTGATATTGCATCCTGTACCGCAGGAATTCGGGTTGAGCCACCGACTAGAATAATCCGATTGATCTCTTTTGGTAGTAACCCTGAATCTTTCAATGCTTGAGCAGTTGGCTCGAGAGTTGCCTTCACCAAAGATGCAGTAATCTGATCAAACTTAGAACGAGTAAAATCTAGCTCAATTGTCTTTGGCCCAGTCTCATTAGAGGCGATAAAAGGCAAGCTGATCAAAGTTGAAGGAGCGCTAGAAAGCTCAATTTTGGCTTTTTCGGCGGCTTCTTTGAGGCGTTGGATGGCAGTTTTGTCAGTAGTTAAGTCAATTCCTTCTTTTTCCTTAAAGTCCGCAACTAGCCAATCGACGATCAGCGCATCAAAGTCATCACCGCCCAGATGGTTATTACCTGAAGTTGCCTTAACTTCAAAGATGCCATCACCAAGTTGCAGCACGGACACATCGAACGTCCCG
Source organism: Synechococcales cyanobacterium PMM_0003 (assembly GCA_949128015.1). Classification (GTDB taxonomy): domain Bacteria; phylum Cyanobacteriota; class Cyanobacteriia; order Pseudanabaenales; family Pseudanabaenaceae; genus Pseudanabaena. Next base: position 3,790 of record CASBRC010000417.1, on the reverse strand, counting down.
CCGCCAAGGTCAAAAACTAAAACAATTTGATCTTGATCTTGCTTGTCCAACCCATAGGCAAGCGCCGCCGCCGTTGGTTCATTGACAATCCGCAGCACTTCCATACCCGAAATTGCCCCAGCATCCTTTGTCGCTTGGCGCTGAGTATCGGTGAAATAGGCAGGCACGGTAATCACTGCTTGTGTTACCTCTTCACCCAGATAGTTTTCCGCATCCTGCTTCAGCTTTTGCAAGATCATTGCCGAAATTTCTTGAGGTGTATAGGCTCTATCGCCGATCTGCACATCGACAGTGTCATCTTTACCTTTGACTGCCGTGTAAGGAACGCGCTTACGCTCCGCTTCGGTTTCATTCCAGCTACGACCAATAAATCGCTTGATACTATAAACCGTATTGACCGAGTTAGTGACCGATTGTCGCTTGGCAACCTGCCCGACAATCCGCTCGCTGCTATCTTTGACAAAAGCGACAATACTCGGTGTAGTCCGCCCACCCTCTGCACTAGAGATGACAACAGGCTTACCACCCTCTAAGACCGAAACACAACTGTTTGTCGTACCAAGGTCGATTCCAATTACTTTCGACATAATCGCCAGTTCCGTTAAAAGCTTTTTTAAAAGTTTAGCTTAATGAATTTCTGAATAATGTACCCTAAGAATGCATTTCAAGATGCAATCGCGATCGCATCTTGAAAGATTTATCTTAATTTGATACGCCAGAAGCATTTTCAGGTGAATTCTCAGAGGATGTACTAGCATCGCCATCAATTTTGCCAGATGACACCTTGACCAATGAGTGACGCAAGACCCGATCATCGCTAACTAGATAACCTGGACGCAGTTCTTCGGTAATGAGTCCTTCCTCATGTTCGGTTGAAGGTTCTTGCATGATCGCCTCATGGAAATTGGGATCAAACTCTTGACCCACGCATTCCATCCTCACTACACCTGTTTCTTTGAGGCATTTCAGCAGTTGCTTATATACAGATTGATAACTTCTATGAATTGAAGCTTCACCATCTGTTTTCGGCGAAATTTGCAACTGTGCCCGCTCAAAGTCATCAACGACAGGTAAGATTTTTTTAAGAATTTTACCTGTAATTGTACCTTCTTGCTCTTCTTTATCGCGTTCTGTGCGTTTGCGAAAATTCTCGAAATCGGCGTACAGTCGCAAGTATTGTTGTTTGCGATCGTCTAACTGTTCTCGCAAAGATGTGGACTCAGCGATCAAAGCATTAATTTTTTCCAGCGTTGCCGCTGCTGCCGAGTTAGCTTTACTTGCTTCACTTGTGGCTGCGGATGCTTGAGAGCCATCAGCTTTTGATATTTCTGGATTTGAGATTTGATTTAATTCTGCGGTTGCAAGTTGTTGCAGCCGTGACTCAAGTACGTCGTCATCTTCGTCGATGAGGTCGTCAGAACTTAGTAGGTTTTCTTCTTCGGTCATTACGGTGATACTCTTCTAGCGCTTTTTAGACTAGCAGTAAATTGCTAAGAGTTGATATTTAACTGTTAGTTTTGACGAGTTTTTGCTAGTCATATTGATTTTACTCTTTATCTGAGACAACGTATAGCTATTGATGACGTAAACCCAGAGAAATTTTTGGAAGTGCCGCTTTGCGGCACTTCCAAAAATTTCTCTGGGTTTTACGGCAAACAATTAAGTGTCGATTTTGTGGGAATACCAGTCTCCGCAACGTTGCCAGAAGCGAGAGAGCAGAAATATTTACGGACATTGGGATCGAGATTTACAGCATTGGTAAAATTTGCAGATTCAATGCTGCCAATATTTTCGACGATCGCATTGCGGAAATTTGCGCTATTAAGATTTGTTCCTGCAAACTCGATCAAAATTAGTTTCGCCGCTGTAAGGTTAGCAAAACTTAAATTGGCATTGGAGAGATTGGTTAAGTGAAGCTCAGCCGATCGCAAATCTGAAGAAGATAAATCGGCTTCGTCTAAGATCGCGTCACTCAGATTTGCTGCGCCTAGATTGCTCTCGCTCAGATTGGCTTTCACGAGATTAGCTTTACGAAGATTCGCTAGGACTAGATTTGCGCCTTTTAGATTTGCAGAACTAAGATCAGCTTCACTTAGATTCGCTTTCATTAGTTCTGCTTTTAGTAAAAGCGCCGAGCCTAACTTGGCTTGAAATAAATTTACCCGTAATAAATTTGCCTGAGATAAATTTGCTTCGGTCAGATTAGAAAACGCTAAGTTTGCGTCAATAAGACTGGCGTTACTTAGATCTGCACCTCGAAGATCAACTCTAACAATCTTAACGCCATTCAAATTCGAGTTTTTGAATATGACTTGCCGTAAATCAATTCGCTCCAGTACGGAGCCACTGAGATTAATATTGCTAAAGTCTTCACCTTGTAATTGATCGCCTTGATTGCCCGTCAATTGAATAGATCGAAAATCACGCTGACCCTCCGCATATTTTGCTTGTAAAGTTGTGGCGCTAATAGGAGTTAATTTGGGCGTTGCCACAGCGACGGGCGTAGGTGAAATAGTGGGAGAAGGAGAACTCACAGGCGAATTTGTAGGAGTATTCGTCGCAGTAGGCTGAGGTGGCGATGGATTTTTTTTAATTAGCCAGAAAACAAAACAAACAGTTGCAAATATGGCTAATCCCCCAAATAGAAATATCTTGGATTGCGTAATCGCTAACTTCAATTTTGGGACTGGCTGTTCAGATGACTCTTGCCGATCTTTACCGTGACATCGACGGATTAGGCGATCGCAAAGTGCGCGTGTTTCATCATCAGGAATATTTGCAATCGACTGAAATACTGGTGATAACTCAGGCTCTTGAAAATCATTCTGCCGAAAAATCAGATTTTTGTTGTCTTCATGGAAAGTTTCCCAAAGATTTGGCTGACTTGCCAGAGCGCGAAGAGATAGGGAAATAACCTCGAAAGAGAATTCATCAAGCCGATCGCCAAAGTCATTTAGCGATCGCATCGGCGGCTGATAGTTAGGATGTCCCACTTCAAGTGGCGGCGTGCCTCGCAAGGCGGGGACATACATCCCGTCATAGTCAACTAGTTTGAGTTCTCCCTGATCGTCCACCATGATATTGCCATGCTGTAAATCACCGTGAGCGATGCCTACTTGTTGCAGATCTTTTTGAAGCTGCTTCAATTGCCGATCTAATCGCAACAAAACTTGTGAGTCGTCAATATATTCACCAATATAGCGATCAATTTCTGAGCCTTCTACCCAATCCATCTTCAGAATTGGATACCATTCACCTTTGACGAGAATTCCTTGAGTCAGAAATTCAAAATCAACCAAATAAGGGATCTGATGTTGACTCAGATATTCGCTAATTAATTTATATCGCTGCTGAACATCTGATTGCGGGGTGCGTGTAAAGCAACGCACTGCCCAAGAGCGATCGCCTTTAGTTAGCTTGTAAACAGTAGCGAAGTTTCCCGACCATAGCAAAACTCGTCCTCGCGAATTTTTAGAAGTGCTGGATTGCTTCAGGTCAGGATCGGCAAAGCAAACTTGGGGATTTTGCACTGCGATCGTGAAATCAATATTTAACGGCCAAGTCTGAATATCTGTCATGATTCACAACTTTGGCTCATAGAAACTTCGGGTAAATCGTGGATTTTTAGACATAACAAGGTTGTATCGTCGTTAGCGATTTCATGGCGATCACGTAATTCGGTCACCCAGTTCGCAAACAAATCATCAGAGCTAATCTCGTCTAATTTTAGCCATGGATCTTGATTTGCTTCTAATTGCTTAAAAATCCAACAGGCGATCGCATCGGTAGC
>CASBRC010000416.1 GCA_949128015.1 Synechococcales cyanobacterium PMM_0003 | reverse complement strand
TCTCGAACTGGTTGCGGTCTAAATGCTCGAACACCGGGATGGTGGCGAAGGTTTCGGTTTGCGGCGCGAAATGGTCGCTGATGATGCCGAGGCGGATTTTTGTGCGTGCGGGCGATCGCGCTGGGAAGATACAATCAATAGAATAGCCGCGATGTTTGAGCGCAAACTCAATAATTTCCGCTCGTTTGGTATAAATATCGCGCAGATTAGCCGTGGTAAAGTACAGCGGAATAAAGTTAGCAATTTGCGCGAACAACAAAGCAATATTCTGCCACAGAGGCGAATCGGCATTTTTGAACAAATTCCTATGTACGTAATCAATCCATCCTCGGATAAATTGATAGTAACTCTCTGCTTCTCCTTTGGTTTGAAAGAGGTTAGGACAAGTGAACATGAATTTGAGATATTCGTTGGCGAACCAGTTAGGAATTGTCGCGCGATCGTACTTGAGCGGCAATTGATCTGCCCGCCGGTACAGCATTGCTGCTAGCAGGTAATTGATAGCTTTCGGGTCGTTAAATCCTTTTGCCACATTGGCGGCTAATTCGCTCGCAAAAGTCTCTTCTGCATCGGTTAGCGGTTCATCTCTAATTTCGCTGGCAAGCAGGGCTTGGTGCTGTTTTCCGACATCGCCTGCAAAGGCATTTGCCACTTGTTCGGCTGGTAAATTCAGCCAAATATCAGCAATTTGTTTGCGGGTAGTTCGAGTGTTTGCCGCAGCAGATGTGTTACTTGAGTCTTTTGGTTGCTGATTGATTGAGCTTGAAAATCCGGTAGAAGGTTGATGAGATTCACCAAGCAATAGTAGTGAAACTAATGCTTCTTTTAATTTGGCAGATTGACTGCATTTGAGTCCTTCTCGAATTTGAGCGATCGCAGCGGCGGATTCTCCGTCTGTCAGGAGTTTTTTAGCTGTCTCCAAAGCATAGAAAGCATAATGTTCTCTGGCTTGATTCGATAACTTATCTGCGATCGCCCTTGGCAAATACGATTGAGAAATGTCGATCGATCTTCGCACATCAGCAATTAGCCCCCCAGATTTGAGCAAGCGAGTATTATCTGACGAAGAATGTTGGCGATAGCAAGCCAGCGGTTGCGGTTCGTACCAAATCGGATAATGCACCGCAACTCGCTTCCACATCTCCCAATCAGACGCAGCACCAGCTTGAGGGCAGAAACCGCCCAAATTTTCGTAAACACTGCGTTTAACTGCGATCGGAGAAGCTTGCAAGCGACACATCACAATAATCTGTTCCAACCAATCAGTCAGTACCCCAGGAGTTTCTCTTTCTAACCAAGATACCCAACGCTGATTTCCTGCTTCGTCTGTATAAATGTGGCGGCAAAAAGCTGCACCAACGCTCGGTTCTTGCTCAATCCCTGCTCGCAAGCGGCTGTAAAATCCCGGCAATACAACATCGTCGTCGTGCAAAATGTGAACCCACTCACCGCGCGATCGTTGAATGCAGAGATTAAAGATAGCAGTTTGACCGATATCTTGTTCTGGATGTCGATAAAAATTAACTCGTCCACCACCTACAGTTTTAACAACTGCCTCCATTTCATCTTGGATAGATTGGTTCGAGCAATCATTAACAACTTCTATCTGCATTTCCTCAGCACTAGGAGCCTGTTGCAAGACGCTTTTTAACGTTTGCTCTAAATATTTTACCCGGTTATAGGTGGGAATCATTACAGACCAAAAAGGTCTGCGAATATTGGGCGCAACGGGGTAAATTTTGAAAAATCCAGTGGAAAGAGTCTCAACAGTACCCGCGATCGTGCTGGGTGCTGGCGAGCGCGGGGGCTCTTCCCCTCCCAACTGTTTCATCAACTCTTTCACTTTTATTTCCTCTGAAGTTGTGTGGGCGGTTTGTAATAAGACGGAACTAACAATAGTTGCCATTTTTGACCAAGAAAAATGTTGAGATTGTGCCAATCCGGCCTGAATTAAGGATTGACGAATATCTGTTTTTTGGATATTTAAGAGAGCTTCCTTCATGCCATTAACATCATTTTCGCCCACATAGAGGGCGGCTTTTCCTGCTACTTCAGGAAGGGATGCTTTGGGGCAAGTAATTACCGGACACCCACAGGCCATTGCTTCTAAAACTGGTAAACCAAATCCTTCATATTTTGAGGGATAGATTAACGCGATCGCACCAGAATAAGCCTTTTTTAATTCCGAGTCATCTAATTGTAAAATCTGGACTTTTACCCCAGAAGTATATTCCTCCTGAAATTCTTTTTCTAATTGGGATTTACCTCCGACACACAGGATCTCAAAATTCGCTTTATTTGGCAACTCCTTAAAGGCTTGTAAAAACAACATTGGGTTTTTGTAACCATACCAACCCACCCGTTCGCCGACAAAAATAAAATAAGGCTTTGTTATGTTATTTTTTTTGCAAAATTGCTGAATTTCAGCGGAATTTGTCTGGGATAAAATTTGATTTATACCACAATGTGCAACGGTAATCGTATCAGGGGAAATCTGGGGAAAACACCGGATTAGATCGTGGGCTGTATTTTCGGAAATCGTAATGAAGGCTGATGCTTGTCGAATTGCATAGTGTTTTTCTCGCCACACCACTTGCTCAAGTTGTTGTCCGATTAGCTCTGGAATCATGTCATAGGCCATGAATACCGATCGCGTTGACAAGGGCGTTGTATAATAAGTAGAAATAAATAAATCGGCTTTTT
>CASBRC010000415.1 GCA_949128015.1 Synechococcales cyanobacterium PMM_0003 | reverse complement strand
TACTAATTACCCACGATCGCTATTTTCTTGATAAAGTCACCAATCGCATTATTGAAATCGATCGCGGCGATTTGTACAACTATTCAGGCAACTATTCCTATTATTTAGAGAAAAAAGCCGAAGCTGAAGAATCAGCAACTAGCACCCAACGTAAACACGCAGGACTATTGCGACGCGAATTGGAGTGGCTAAAAAAAGGACCAAAAGCTCGGAGTACTAAGCAAAAAGCTCGTATCGATCGCGCCCATGATCTGCAAGCTACAGAATTTAAACAAGCTAATGCCAAAGTCGATATCACTACGGTAGGGCGGCGCATCGGTAAAAAAGTTGTCGAACTTGATTGCATTAGTAAATCCTATGGCGATCGCACCCTGATTAAAGACTTCTCCTATAACTTCACTCCTGACGATCGCATCGGCATCATTGGTAGCAATGGTGCAGGTAAGTCCACGTTGATGAATATGGTTACAGGACGCTTGCAACCTGATCAAGGAACTGTAGAAATTGGCACAACTATCCATTTTGGCTACTTCGATCAACATTCCGACGATCTTGCCGATCATGGCAATCAAAGGGTGATCGAGTATCTCAAAGATGTATCGGAACTAGTCAAGACTAATGATGGTAGCGTGATTACGGCTTCGCAAATGTTAGAGCGATTCCTCTTCCCTCCCAATCAGCAATATTCGCCGATCAACAAACTCTCTGGTGGTGAAAAGCGGCGCTTATTCTTACTAAAAGTCTTGATGGCGGCTCCCAATGTCTTGATTCTTGATGAACCGACTAACGATCTCGATGTGCAAACTCTTGCAGTATTAGAAGAATACCTTGAAGAGTTTAATGGCTGTGTAATTGTGGTTTCCCACGATCGCTATTTTCTTGATCGCACTGTGGAGATGGTCTTTTCCTTTGAGCCTGAAGGCGAAGTTCGCTTGTATCCTGGTAATTATTCTATTTACTTGGAATATAAGAAAGACGAAGCTGAGCAGGAAGCAAGTGACGCAAAAGCGCAATCTATTAAAGGTGCAAAAGAGCAGAAATCTGCTAAATCAGCTCCCTTTGTTCCTGAAATTCCGAAAATCGAAACCAAGAAAACATCGCAACTTTCTTACAAAGAGAAGCGCGAGCATGAGGAACTAGAAGCAAAAATCCCTAAACTGGAAGAGGAGAAGACCCAAACCGAGAAAAAACTCTATCACAATGCACCCAGTGGACATACAGAATTGAAGAAGTTGTCCGATCGCCTAGCGGAGCTAAATCAAGAGATTGACAAATCAACCGAGCGTTGGCTAGCCCTCGCTGAGAGGATTTAGGCAGTTTCTGAAAAAATGCTCGCATTAATCCTGTTAATCATGATAATGTGACATTTCCATAAACTACCGAAGCGTTTATTGGATAATGCGATCGCAAATTTCTAAAAAACAAAAGTGCGATCGCCATAAATGCCGTAATTCTGAGTGCCAACATTGTACGTTGATGCTGAACTACACTTATCGAGGTCGTTTGCCAGAGGTGAAACAACAGATTAGCGAAATGGCAATCAATGGCAGTGGTATCCATGATACAGCCCGTGTCCTTAAGATTAGTACATCAACGGTGATCGGAGAATTAAAAAAGCCACGCAAAACGTGGCTTTTTGATTGAGGTTTTAATTGCGGCGGATTCTGGGGACTTGGCGGGTAGAGAGATCGCTCTCGTCTAAAATTTTCTTGACTTGAGGTTGCGATAAAACTACTTTCACATCAGCAATAAGCCGATCGCCCCAAAGATTTTCGACTAGATGGGGGATTTTGCCATAGCGTGGGTCAATCTTCATCGCTTCAACAGCTAAAGTAACTGCTTTCTCTCGATCGCCTTTTCGATAAAAGGCAGTGGCAAGCGCAAGCGTAGGCTCGGCGGCGAGAAACTCGATTTTTTCAGCTTGCTTGAGTGAGCTTTGCCATTTTGCGATCGCTTGATCGACATTGCCGCGCTCATACTCAACTAGACCAATATTATTAGTAGCCGCCCAAAACTTGTTGTCGATTACGAGGACATCGTTGTAAATGGTTACAGCTTCGTCATAACGTTTGGTCAAAAAGTAAGCATTACCCAAGTCAAACATTGCAGTAGCCGCTTTCGGCTCAAGCGTTAAGCCTTTTTTGAGACTGCTAATTGCTTCGGGATAGTTTTTGTTACGGAGATAGGCTGCCCCCAGACTAAATAAAATTGTGGGTTCATCTTTTTTGAGCGTATTCGCTTTACTGAGCGCTGCGATCGCTTCAGCATATTTCTCTTTACGGAGATAGATGCTACCAAGAATGCCTTGGGTTTGAAATGCTTTGGGCGCTAGTTGTACGGCTAAGCGAGCGCGAGGTAAAGCCAAATCATACTGCTCAAACTGAGCGAGTTGGGCAGCTTCTCTAGCTAAGTTGAGCGCTTGCTCTTCTAGGTTGCCAAAATTAATCCTTGTTGTGTGTGGGAGGAGGGCTTGAGCGCGGAGTGGAGAGGCTCCAACGCTAACAGATGCAAGTATTGCCAGCAACCAAATTCGATGACGCACAAGTATAACTCTTACCAATTATGAATGTAGTGTGATTCTAGTTCAAATGATAGCGCTTCTTCATCAAAACCGATTTTATCAAATCCGATTTTATCAAATTCGATTTTTGGCTTTTGCAGAACCCAGAAAATTAGATAGGGGTGCTACGCGCCCCCTATCTAATTTTCTGTTTTAAAGATTTTTTGAGTAGCGATGCTTGCTAGAATATACCTAGGATTTTGTTTGATTTATTAATCATATTTAAGAAAACTGCCATGGACTTCGTAACCTCCCTATTTTCCAGTATTAATTTTCAGCTAATTTTTCAATTAACCTGCTTAGCTCTGATTGTCATCTCTGGCCCCGTGATCATCTTTTTGTTATCTGCAAATAGTGGCGATTTGTAATTAATCAAAAAAAAGAACGGCGCAACGCGCCGTTCTTTTTTTTATTAGCGTGTAGCAACACGACTAGAGATACTGGTGACAAAATCGATAAAGAAGCGATCGCCTTGTAATGCTTTAAAGGTTTTTTGACATATTTGTTGCAAGACGGTTTGATTATTGCTCAGAGCAGATTGAGTTTCAGGTCGCTGCTCTAGATATTCAACAAAGCTATTACCGCCAATGTGGGTTAAGTACGCGGCAGTGAATGCTTGCATCGAGCCGCCGATCGCATAGGTGATCGCATTTAACTTAAAACAAGATGCGATCGCAGAAGTGGCAATTTCAATACAACCGAGTTGTAATAGCTGCTGGGCAATGATTAGAGCAAATTGCTGTGCTTGTTTGAAATTTAAAGGGCGATCGTAGATTTTGGCGAGATCGATCAACATCTGAGTATTAATCGCGGCTCCTGCTAGTAAATCGAGCGCAGGAATCGGATTTGCAAAAACTGTAGTAGCAGCAATTATTTGGTAACGATTGATGATTGTGGCGGCATCTTGACGACGCTCTTGATTGACCGTGCCATTGATATCTTGCAATAAATTTTTGATTTGGAGATGGGTATTGTGAATTAGTAAATCTTCCCACTCGTTAGAAAGAATTGCTTCGATGCGTTCTTTCAATGCATTTACATCAGGCGGCACATCTTCCCACCATTCTTGGAGCGTATCACTATTGGCATCGCTAGCATCGGCATATTGACGCACTTTGATTGGACTAGGTTGAGCGGCGATCGCCACAATATCGGTGGCTGTTAAAAATTGTGCAGTGCGCTCTTTTAGCTTAGTTAGTACATTTTCGCGATCGCAAGGCAAGTATAAGTCGGTTTTATTAAACGCCAAAATCACGCGCTTACCCAGACTCGCAAGGCGATCGAGTTCGCGATATTCGCTATTGGTCAAGTCTCCCGCCGTTACGAAAATCATCAAGTCGGCATTTTGGGCTACTTGCAGAGCTTCTATTTCTCTCTGCTGCCCTGCTAAGCCCATTTCTTGGGTTCCTGATGTATCCAGCAAAGAAATTTGACGCTTTACTTTTGACTCTGAATTTTTATCAATGCGAATTGGGCTGATACTAACGGGCGAGAAATCGATCCCCTGATAAACATATTCTTGACGGGCGATCGTTGTGCCGATCGCTGCCCCAGTTTTACCTGCCTTGCGTCCTAACAAGGCATTAATAACCGAGGTTTTACCCGCAGAACCTGTGCCAAAAACTACGATCCGAAAATGATTTTTTTGTAAATTGCTGGTAATTTGTTGGGCTTGCTCATTTAAAGCTTCACGTTTACTAGGATTGGCAATTTTTGCGATCGCATTTTGTACTTGCTGCAATTCTTTAAATAAATAATTGCGATCGATCGCTGTGGGTTGCTCAAGTACTGATGCAAAACTCTGACGCACATTTACAAACAAAAGCGTCCCACCAGTCATCAGCGTGGTTATGCTCAGCAAATGCCAGTCATGTTCTAGCGAAAACAATGAACTTGCGATCGCAGCAACACTAACAACGCTTAAACCTAATAACCATTTTTGGGGCAAACTTTTGCGAGAAAAAACTGTGCGATAGTTCAACATTCACAACGTACTCTTAAAAATCTAATCTTAAATATATAGCCACTTACAGTTTTACTATAAGCGTTCGGCGATTTAATAAAGAATCAGATTTTTAGTGGCGCGGCTCCGCCGCGCCACTAAAAATCTGGTTCTTTATTTTACTGTGTGTCTCTAAGTGTCTATTAAAAAAGTAGAAGCAAGTATTAGAAGCCCTGCTGCTGTGAGAATATTGCTTTAGTCACGATGGAAAGCGACACTTTGTGTCGCTCTCCGTCATAAATTTCTAGATATAGGCAAATGCTCAACGGAACGAATATTTTTTTGATTGGCATGATGGGTGCGGGTAAAAGCACAGTGGGTAAGCTTTTAGCCCAAAAATTAGGCTACAACTTTATCGATACCGATCCCCTGATTGAACAATGTGCAGGAAAATCAATTCCTGCAATTTTTGCCAGCGATGGCGAAGATGCTTTTCGCGATCTTGAACAACAGATACTCTCACAAGTCTCGGCTCATACTCGTCTAGTTGTAGCGACAGGTGGCGGGATCGTTATGCGATCGCTAAATTGGTCACACTTACACGATGGCATTGTCGTTTGGATTGATGTACCTGTAAATGTTCTGCACAATCGGCTCAAAACTGCATCTGAGCAACGCCCACTTCTGCAAACAGATAATCTTCTACAAACGCTCAATGATATCTATAGCCAACGTCGCGATCGCTATGCTCAGGCTGACATTTCGATCATGGTTAATGCTGACGAGACATCCGAAGCAGTTAGCGATCGCTTACTTAACATGATCCAAACTCGGATTACGCCTAATCGCCTTAGACAAGACGCTTAGCGCCCAGTAGTGAAGTATAGGTAGCGTCCACAGATTGCGATCGCAATCTGTGGAGTGCTAATATAAATCTTTAAATTTGACTAAAATTGGCTTTGCATAAGCTCACAAATAACCAAGCAAGTGGAACAACAGTGCTTGGATAAGCATCAAGACTCTTAAAAGTTGGGACTAACCGAAAATCTTAGTGCTGATATGACACCATCATCCCCTTCTCGCATACCATCCATAGATACCACCGCTACGATTGAGGCAACAATCGAGGTAATTGCAGAAAGCGAATCTTCAAGCCAATTTACATCTAATTCAGATCCAGCTAAATCAAGTTTTCACCCTAGTCCTGATCACTCTTCTAGTGACTTATCTGTGACTTCAGGCGGCAATTTTGCCTCTGTTCTTGCGCCACTTACTCCCGAAAAATTTAGTCAAGTTGTTCATGATGTCGAGCAAAGATTGAGAATCGTCAATCAAACTCTCGGAATGCTGAATACCGACTTTGATGTGATTCTCGACGAGATGCTCCAAGCAATTCGCGGCAAAATTGGGGAATTGCTTTCAGCCGATCGCACCACAATTTTTTTATTAGATGCTGACAAAAATCAACTGTGGACAAACGTTCGCGGTGAAGACAGCAAAAATATTGAAATTCGCATTTCGACAGAGCCGACTAGCATCGCTGGTGAAGTCGCTACTTATAGCCGCATCGTCAATATTCCCTTTGATTTTTTTGATGATCCGCGATCGACTCAAGCCAAAAAACAATTTGAGCGCACAGGTTATCGTACTTATAGCATGCTCGCCATGCCTCTGTTGAATGATAACGATCAACTAGTGGCGGTGGTGCAATTAATCAATAAACTCCAAATCAACGATCCTTCGCTCCCCCTTGAAGATCGCGTCGATAACATCGGGTTTACTGAAGAGGATCAAGCCCTATTTGCTCAGTTTGCGCCATCCATGCGCCTAATTTTGGAAAGCTCTCAGGCTTTTTATTCGGCAGCCCAAAAACAACGCGCCGCCGATGCCCTAATGAAAGCTGCCATGTCTCTCGGTCAGAGTTTAGACCTAGAGACAACGCTCAAAAAGGTGATGGAAGAAGCCAAACTACTAATGAATGCCGATCGCAGTACGCTGTGGTTAATCGATCGCGATCGCAATGATCTCTGGACACAAATTATTAATCATGACGGGACAACGAAGGAATTGCGCGTACCTATGGGCGTAGGCTTTGCAGGACGAGTAGCGATTACAGGAGAAGTCTTAAACATTCCCTTTGACCTTTACGAGCATCCTGACGCAAATAATTCCAAAAAATTCGATCAAGCTAATGGTTATCGCACTTGTAGCCTTTTGTGTATGCCGATTTTTAATTCTAACAAAGAGTTAATTGGGGTCACGCAACTGGTCAACAAAATTCAGCGTGGTGACTTTTGTGAATACGACCCTAGGACATGGCCCAATGCTCCTGATCGCTTCAAAGCAAGTTTTAACAGCAATGACGAAGACTTTATGAAGGTCTTCAATGTTCAAGCAGGTGTGGCTCTAGAAAATGCCAAGCTGTTCGCGAAGATTAAGCAAGAACAGCAAATGCAAAAAGATATTTTGCGGAGTCTATCTGATGGAGTCATCTCCACCGACAAGCATGGCAAAATCATTGCGGCAAATGAACGCGCCTACGCTCTTCTTGGTGTCGGTAATGCTGTATTGGAAGGTCAATCGGTTTACGAATTAATTAATATTGAAAAAGCGAACTTTACTAAATGGTTTGATAATAGCTTAGAAGGCGAGGATGACAAAAGCCGTAAGCAGTATTATCCTGATCAAACTCTACGCTCAATTGATGGCGAACAGCACAGCATTAATATTTCCATTAACACCATGTCCGAAGGTGATGAAGGTGAAGGCGTACGCGGCGCTCTAGTGGTAATGGAAGATATCAGCCAAGAGAAGCGCCTTAAAAGTACGATGTATCGCTACATGACCCAAGAGCTAGCTGAACAGCTCTTGGCGGGTGGTGATGCCAAGATGGGCGGCGATCGCAAAGAGGTTTCAGTTTTATTCTCAGATATTCGCAGCTACACCACACTTACAGAAACTCTCGCCGCCGAAGATGTGGTGATGATGCTAAACGAATATTTTGAAACGATGGTGGAGGCGGTCTTTAATTACAAAGGGACTCTCGATAAATACATCGGTGATGCGATTATGGCGGTGTTTGGATCGCCATTACCGATTCCCGATCATGCGTGGATGGCTGTCCAAACTGCGATCGATATGCGTCATCGTCTGACGGAGTTTAATATCAAGCGGATCGAGAAACTGAAGCCACAAAATCAAAGAGAACTTGATATGGCGACGATCAAAATCGGCATCGGCATTAATTCCGATACGGTGATTAGTGGCAATATTGGCTCAACAAGGCGGATGGAATTTACTGCGATCGGTGATGGTGTGAATCTTGGTTCACGATTAGAGGGTGCGAGTAAGCAATATGGGACAGATGCGATCATTAGCGAAACTACTTACAAATTTTGTAGCGATCGCATTTGGGTACGCGAACTCGATCGCATTCAAGTTAAGGGCAAAAATCAACCCGTTAGTGTTTATGAATTGATTGGTCTAAAATCCGATCCGCTTAACAAAATCCAAACCAAAATCATTGAACATTACCACGCAGGTCGTGAGCATTATCTCAATCGCAAATTTAGTAAAGCTATAGCTGAGTTTGCCGAAGTCTTAGAAGTTGATCACCATAACAAAGCCGCTAATATTCATATCACTCGTTGTCAGCACTTCCTGCTAAATCCTCCCGAAGATGCTTGGGATGGCGTATGGAGAATGACCGAGAAATAACAAAAAGAGAGTAGCAATGCGACGATTTTCTTTTTGTTTAAAGATATCTCCGATCGCAAAAAATTAACTGTGCATTCTGGTTCGGCTAGCTATGATTGCGATCGCGTAAATTATTTAGGAGAGTTTTGCGATCGCCCTGAAAGCCCACAGTTAAAGTTTCTGGTGATGGATGAAAAGCAAAAGGTGTTAACTAGCAAGTTGTAACTGAGCGACTATTGGTAGTTCAAAGATATTTTGGGTTTGTAGTCGTTTAGAGAAGAATAGAATTTCTAGGTTTTCGATGTTGCCGTTATCGGGATTTAGTCGCGCAATGATTTCATCGCCGATTTCTTCTGATTCTTGCTCTGGATAAGGTAAGCATTGATCGATGTAAAGAATATCGCCGATCTTGTCATAGCGAATTGTCATGTTGGATTTCATTGGGAATTACCTCCGCTTAATTTTCGGGCTGTATAGGCTGTAATAATCCAGTAACGTTGTGTTTCGGTGTCAGTCACGGTTACGACGATGAAATGACGACCTGTGCGAATGTTATCAAACCATTTGGAGAATAGTAGGGCGGAGCTATCGAGATTACTCTGACGAACTTGATCGGGGTTGTTGAGGGTTTCTGCTAGTTGGCTCAGGTAGTCGGGAAGGGTTTTAGGATGGTTGGCGATGATGTGTTGCTCTCGTTCTTCAGTAAGCTCGACGTTACTGTTTAGATAAGGGCAAGGAAAAAATTGACTCATATTTGGCTGTTTGTTTTAATCGCTTATGACTTGCTGCATATTGTTTTTCGCCTAATGATAAGTTCTATAATAACATTCGCATTGATACCCCACAGTTAAAGTTTCTGGTGATGGGTGAGCTAAGAGTATAGGAGTTGGCAAATTGGAATTGTGGGAGAGATTTACGGTTAATTACTACCTTTGATTTACAATCTGCTCGATTTCTCGACAGACTGTTGCCAGTAATGGAGCTTCTGAAGCAATAATATTGTCTTCATGGCGATCGTGTTTGTGGTGGGGAAATGTCGGTAGATTAAGCTTTTGATGGTGAGGAGCGTTGTCATAGCGAAAAATTAGATCGCCTTGGCTGCTCATGTATTGATAGGTATATTTGCCTCTTTCTATTGCTGTCTCTACATCAACAAATTCTCGAATATGCAGTAATGAACCATCATGGAAATAGACATTGCCTCTGATAAAGCCAAGGGTATCTGTTCGCTTTTCTGTCTCAATTTCAAAGTTTTGGATGATTGGAGAGTTGGCAAGTATGCTTCTGATCCTCTCAAAATAGTTGTCAATCAACAAATTCGATCTCCTTGATGATGGCTATCTTTTGTTGCAATTTTTCTAGCATCCAAGATTCTCCTAACCATTCATCAAATTCTAGGCTGTGTTGTAACTGGTCATTGGTAAAGAGATTAACAAAGTTTTCGGTTGACCATTGATATTGTGCTTCAAAGTGTTTGAGGCGTGTTTGGGTAAGTTCTAATCCTGTTTCAAGGCTTTGCAGTCTTTTGGCAAGGTCAATTTCGATCATTTCTTTGATCGATTCGGGATGATTTGAGCGTAGTTTAAGTTCATTCATATCATTTTCATCCTAATTGACTATGACTTGCTGCATATTGTTTTTAGCCTAATCATATTTTTAATATAACATTCGCGCTGACACCCCACAGTTAAAGTTTCTGGTGATGGGTGAAAAGCAAAGGGTACAGGCGTTGGCATGAGATTGCTTCAAGTCAATTTGTTTAATTACTCCATTAGCGAGTTAATGGAGCTATACTAAAAGTCAGATTTTACTGCGACAGGTAGGATGAAAATGAAAACCATGATTAGTCAATATCAAGTTCGTCTATTTCATAATGGACGTAATCAGACTCTAAATATCCCTCATGCTTTTGAAATGCCTAGCAATGATGTAGTGATTAGGAAGGATGGGGAGAGATTAATTATTGAGCCATTTAAGAAAAGATCTTTATTAGAATTGTTGGCAACTCTGCCAGATATTGATGAAGATTTTCCTAGTGTTGATGAAGGCTTACTTCCACTTGATGATATTCAATTTTAGCGATGACTTATCTCTATCTGTTGGATACAAATATTGTTTCGGATTTGGTGAAACATCCATCTGGGAAAATTGCTCAACGCATTGCTGAAGTTGGAGAAGATAGAATATGCACGAGTATTGTTGTTGCTTCTGAATTGCGGTTTGGTGCAGAAAAGAATGGTTCGCTGCGTTTAAAGCAACAAGTGGATCAAATTCTTGAGGTGATTGCGGTGTTGCCGCTTGAGTCGCCAATTGAGTTTCATTATGCTGAGATTCGGGCATATTTGGAACGGGAGGGAATACCGATTGGAGCTAATGATTTACTGATTGCGGCGCATGGTTTAGCTTTGAATTTAACGGTTGTTACTGCGAATGTGCGTGAGTTTTCGCGTGTGCCAAATTTGGTTGTGGAAAATTGGCTGGGTTAAAATTAGGATGCGATCGCGCCAATCTCCCGCAATTAAAGTTTCTGGTGATGGGTGAATAGCAAAGGGTGCTAGCTGGCAAGTTGTAACTGTTTTTCTTGAATAGGGTGATGATACAAAACCATTAGTTGCTTTGCTGCTAGGGTTTCCATAG
>CASBRC010000414.1 GCA_949128015.1 Synechococcales cyanobacterium PMM_0003 | reverse complement strand
TCTCAATATCAGTAATTAGTAAAGCTGGTTGGTTGTGACTTTGCAGCCATTGCCATGCTTCCATACCATCGTCACAGGTGGTGATTTCATAGCCCTCTGGGGATAGACTGCTCTCAATTCTTCGGCG
This sequence comes from Synechococcales cyanobacterium PMM_0003, assembly GCA_949128015.1. GTDB lineage: Bacteria > Cyanobacteriota > Cyanobacteriia > Pseudanabaenales > Pseudanabaenaceae > Pseudanabaena. The sequence continues at coordinate 4,360 of CASBRC010000414.1, read as the reverse complement.
CATCAGAGCCGCATCATCTACTACTAAAATTTGACGATCGCTCGATAGATCGAGGAAAGGAGCATTCGATTGAGAACTAGAAATTGTCAGAGATTCAGTCCCTGTCGAGAAGAAAGCTTCGACAAAAGAAAGTGCATCAATTACAGGAATAAGCTTTCCATCGGGCATTAAACTCATGCCGATTAAGCCAATTGGTGCAATTAGAGGCGCAGGAATCGGGTTTACCAATAAATCGCTCTGTCCAATTAAGGTATCAGCAATTAGCCAAATTCCGCGATCGCTTTCTGATTGTTTTGTTCTAACAGCAATCGCCGATGGCAAGAGTGATCTAGTTTCAGTTTGTCCTTGCCAATATTGATAGAGATCGATCGCAGGTACTTTACCATTCTCTTCTTGAACTTCAATGGTGTAGTCAGAGCGTTCTGTCTTTTGCCAAAGCAAGCTCTCAACTAATGTAGTGGTATAAATCTCGGAAGTGGGAACTGCAAAAGTGCGATCGCCAGCTTGTAATAACATACAGCGCACAAACAAGTGAGGGACTGGAATCTGAATTGTAAAAGCTGTACCTTTGCCAATTTGGGAGATAAGACTGAGCTTGCCATTCATGAGAGCAACTTGACTTGCGACCACATCCATTCCTACGCCACGACCTGAAATATCGCTCACAACTTGAGTAGAAGTAAAACCCGATTGACATAATACGCTCAATAATCGCTCGTAAGTACTGGTATCGGTAAGTGGTAATCCTTTTGATTTGGCAATTTGGCTAATGCGATCGGGGTCAATTCCCTTGCCATCATCGCGAATGCTGAGGTCAAACATACTCCCGCGCCGTTTTAGGGACATCTCGATTTTGCCCTGTAGAGGTTTGCCAAACTTCTCTCGTTCAAGGGGATCTTCAATCCCATGATCATAGGAATTGCGTAATAAATGTAGTAGTACTGGTTCGAGACTGCGGAGTGTACCTGCATCAAGCTCCAATTGTTCACCAATAATCGTGAAATTAACGACTTTACCAACACGAGTCATCAGATCTCGTAAAATCCCCCTCGATCTAAAGGCTAAAGTCGAAAAAGGCACAAGGCGACTTTCTTCGATAGTCTGTTGGAGATTGCGTAAACTGCGATCGAGAACTTGGATGCTATCGGCTGTCCGTCTAGCCGATTCACCTGTTTCTGAACCTAATTCAATCAATCGCAGACTAATTTCCAGCAAACGATTGATCGCCGTGTAGCCTTGACGATAACGCTCTATTTTCAGTCCATCCGCTTCTCCTGATGCATCTAGTAATGCATAGTCATCTTGGACTTCGCGCAATTGGGTGATGTACTGCACACTATTTTGAGCGAGCGAGACTAGTGGTAATAAATTTGCGTAAACAGATTGATAAAAGCCCTGAGTAGCACGGGTTGCCATTAAGGTCTCGACCAGATACTGTGATGACCGTTCTAGACGATCGAGTGGTACAGGGATTTGAATATCAGCAGTAGGAGAAATAGGCGCATTAATTAAGGATGGAACCTCATTTCCCGTTATTAATGTAGATTCTATAATTTGGGGCGAAATAATTGGTTCTTGCTCAGTTTCAAAAACTCCACCCTGACGGGCGCTTTCTTTGACCTTTTGGAGAAATGGCATCCATTCCCTGTGCCATAGCTCACAATCTAGGCGATCGCAAAATTCTTGCCCTTTTTGTAAAAAATTATGCCAAGTTGGCGCTAAATTTATTTCTGTACCAATTTCCTGTAACTGAGCCATGGTCTGTTTGGCAGTCTCACAAGCTTCAGGTGGCACTTCACCTGTAAGCGGCAAATCTTCGATTGCCATCTCTAGTTCAAGTATTACCAAGTCAAAGCCCTGATCGGCAAATTCTTGCTGAACTTGGCGCATTTCATTCCATTCTGGCAAATATGCAGATTGAATGCGATCGCGCAGAGTTTGAATATATTTTACAGCCGAATCTGGATCGCTAAGTTCCCCCATCTGGACAGAGGCGACCAGTAATTCTCCTGCTTCAATCAAAGATTTGGTTAATTCGCCATCGGTTAAAGGCGGTGCAGTATCGAGATAACGGAGATCGGAAAGTAGATCCTCTAATATTGTCGATACTTGGAGTACGGCTTGAAACCCTACAGTTACGGAACCACCTTTAATCGTATGTACACACCGATATAGCTGCTGAATATCTTCGCGCCAATTGGTCGTATTTAGCTGGTGTACTGTCTGCACATATAGTTGCAAATATTTCTGGGTATCTAGCTCAAATAGATTCCGCAGTTCTTCTTGCAGTTGTAAATCATCAAACTCTGGATTTGGCATTATTTCGCTATCGATTCTATTTCATCAATTTCCGTGAGTTTTGATACCAGCATTGGCGGTAAACGGAAAAACTGTACTCTTTCTAGTAACTGCTTTGCCAACATGCCCATCTTGCCCGATTGATCGCGGGAAAATTGCGCCTGTGAAGCAGAACGCTCAGCGCTCGCTTCGATGTCTTGGATTGAACCTAAACTAAATTTTACGGCTTCTGCGATCGAGCGAGAAGAGTCGGTTACAGCGAGACCAATCTCTGCCAACTCCTCGGTTACAGTGGCGATGTTCGTAAAGGACTGCTCGGAACTATTTACACTTTTAGTGAAATCTGATACAAGACTATTTACGTCGCGAACGTCCTGATCAATACCCGAAACGACCACATCCACAAATCCCGTTCGTTGTTGCAGCACCACTAGCCCTTGATTGGTTTGAGTTGCCAAGTTATTTACCTGCGAAGCGATCGCTTCAAATTCACGCGCTACGGATGCAAACTGATCGGGATCGCGTTGTTCTAATGCTCGTGCTGCGACCATTGAGGCATTCGTTGCCAAAACCTGAGTCAAAGAGGCGAGCCGCTTTTGATCCAACACAAATTGTTTTGCCAACGCCACGAATTCGCCTAGATTTTTAATTCTTTGCACCATTTGCACGGTCGCCGCTTGCAGAGACTCAATCGAAGCCGTCAAATAAATAATTTGCTCTTCCCCCTGTCTGACTGCCGATCGCACTCTTTGCACAGCTCTATTAGCGGCGATCGCTTGTTGTGCAGCATCTTGGGCAAGTTGGTTTACGTCCTCAATTCCCAAACGGGTTTGTACCACCAAGGATTCCTGCTGCTCCGCATTTTGCGATACTGCGATCGCTAATTGCTCAAGGCGATCGGTGCGAATCGTTACCTGTTGTGCAGTCTGTAATACGGCAGCTAGTACTTCTGCTAGCTGCTCCGATAGACGATTAAGCGTATCGGCAATCAACCCCGTTGCATGGGGGCTTACTTCCGCCTTAGCCGTCAAATCTCCCATCTCCAGATCTGAGACCACATCCAGCAGATGCGAAATTTCATCTTGGAAAATATTATTTTGGACTTCGGCTTCAATTTGTGCCGAGGACTGATCTTGCTTGTTTTGAGCAAGATTAAAATTCATCAGGTTAAAGACATCAGCTAATTTACCAATCTCATCCTGTGCGCCAATCTCCACGTTTGCGCCAAAATCCCCTGCGGCATATTGCCTTGCGATCGCTTCTAGCCCTTGAATCCGCTTGCTCAGAGTACTGCCAATAAACAGACCGAATAGCGTACTCGTCACAATCAAAATCGAACCTAAGCCAAACCCAAATAATGTGGCATTGGATAGGTGCTTTTGAGCTTCTTGGCTCACAATAGTTGCCAGACTATTGTTTAAATATAAAAATGCGATCGCAAAGCCAATCAATGATAAAGAGCTAGTTGCGCCAATTGCAAAAAGGATTTTGGCACTGATTGGTAAGTTATTTAACCAGCTACTTTTATTTGAAGCTCGCCTAGATATCGGGGCAGCAGCAACGGCAGCCTTCCTCTTTCTTTTTGCATTCGCTTTTTTGCTCGAAAAGGGAGGTTTATTTGCCATATGTAAACATATTCAACAGTTTAAAAATGCCAAAGATTAGGATAAATCAAGATTTGCTGATTAGTAAACCGTAAATTAGCTTGTCTTTAGACATTAACAACATACAGCGTCATGTTATCTGCTTTGAGTGTGCTTCGCCACAATGTCAAAATAAAATACCAAACCCAAAAACAATAGATAGCGAATATTTACATCTTTATGTTGCTATGTTCGAGTGGTTTTACAATCTGCGCTGGATTGATTTTAATTTCCTTCGTCGCCTTCTCATGCCTCCTTTCACCTATTTCCCTATATGAGCGAACTCCATATTAGCTTATCCTTATCTATTTTTCCTTGTCTATCTTTGATTTGTTATTTACCAATGTTTTGAGATAGGCGATCGCAGTTTGAATATGCTTTGCGATCGCATTGTTTAATGATCTTCGATAACATATTCT
>CASBRC010000413.1 GCA_949128015.1 Synechococcales cyanobacterium PMM_0003 | reverse complement strand
GCTATCAAAAATAACCTTTGGGAAGATCCAATCAGGGCGATCGAGAATTGCTTGCAAAACACCAAAGCTACTTACCAGAATGGAACTAAGAACCAATAGCCATAGAACATGAATAAATTGAGGAGGAGTACGGATAATAAAGCTAGTAATGGCAGCTAGAAGAAAATATGGCAAGAAGTTAGCTAGTCCTCCTGCGGCAGTCGGGATATTGAAAGCAATAACTGTCGTGAAAATCATCCATACTGACAGCCAAAAATATGCGCGACTAACTGGTGTTGCGATCGCTCTCCATCCATGCTTAAACAACACAAATAGAGCCAGTATTGATGTCAAAGCGGGCATAAAAACATTGCTAATCACCATAAAAACGGCAATACGCTGTGTCCATTTCCACTCCACTTGCAACTCATGATCTTCTATCAATTTCCCAAGCATTTAAAACCCATAAAATAAGGAGAAGTGCTTTGCACTTCTCCTTATTTTATGGGTTTTAGAGCGCAAAGCGCTTAAGCAATAAATCTAGTAATCGAAGTCGCCGCCAGCACCCATTGCGCCGCCGCCGCCAGCACCCTTATCTTCAGGCTTATCGACAACGATACATTCAGTTGTCAGGATCATGCCTGCGATCGAAGCTGCATTTTGCAGTGCCGAGCGAGTGACTTTAGCTGGGTCAACGATACCAGCAACAAACATATCTTCAAATTCACCAGTCATTGCATTGAAGCCGATGTTGAAGTCTTTCTCGCGAACGTTTTCAGCGATAACTGCACCGTTGAATCCAGCGTTAGCGGCAATACGCTTAACTGGAGCAGAAAGAGACTTGGAGACGATAATTGCGCCTGTCAGTTCTTCACCTGTGAGGTTAGCAGTTGCCCAAGCGTGTAGCTCAGGAGCAAGGTGAACATAGGTTGTGCCGCCACCAGGAACGATACCTTCTTCAACAGCAGCCTTAGTTGCGTTGATGGCATCTTCCAAACGAAGTTTACGATCCTTCATTTCGGTTTCAGTTGCAGCACCAACCTTGATTACAGCTACGCCACCAGAAAGTTTAGCCAAACGCTCTTGCAACTTTTCTTTGTCGTAGGAAGATTCGGTTTCTTCGATTTGACGACGGATTTGCTCAACGCGAGTTTTAACAGCAGCTTCATTTCCATCAGCAACGATCGTTGTGCTGTCTTTAGTGATGATCACACGACGAGCTTTTCCGAGTTGATCGAGCTTAACTGCATCAAGGCGAAGCCCGGCATCTTCGGTGATGACTTGAGCGCCTGTGAGGGTTGCCAAATCTTCGAGCATCGATTTACGGCGATCGCCAAAGCCAGGAGCCTTGATAGCAGCAACGTTAAGAACGCCACGAAGACGGTTGACAACGAGAGTTGCTAGAGCTTCTTTCTCGATATCTTCAGCGATGATCACCAGAGGACGACCAGAGCGAGCGACTTGTTCTAGTACTGGCACTAATTCTTGGACAAGGGCAATTTTCTTGTCTGTGATTAGCAACATGGGTTCTTCAAAAGAAGCTTCCATGCGCTCAGTGTCAGTTACGAAATAAGGAGAGATATAGCCTTTGTCAAAGCGCATACCTTCGGTGATTTCCAATTCGGTAAACATGGATTTGCCTTCTTCAAGGGAAATCACACCTTCTTTACCAACCTTGTCCATCGCTTGAGCGATCATTGCGCCGACTTCTTCGTCGTTACCAGCAGAGATGGTTCCAACTTGGGCGATCGCTTTAGAATCTTCGATAGGCTTAGCGTGATCCTTGATCTTGCCAACCAAGAAAGCAGTTGCTTTGTCGATACCGCGCTTAAGTGCGATCGAGTTTGCACCAGCCGCAACGTTACGCAGCCCTTCTTTCACCATTGCGTGAGCAAGGACGGTTGCAGTGGTTGTTCCATCGCCAGCAGCGTCATTAGTTTTAGAAGCAGCTTGACGAATTAGAGCAACGCCAGTGTTTTCAACGTTGTCTTCTAGTTCAATTTCTTTAGCGATGGTTACGCCATCATTGACGATTTGAGGAGAACCAAATTTCTTCTCAAGAACTACGTTACGACCTTTTGGTCCTAGGGTTACCGCAACGGCTTCAGCCAAGATATCCATACCACGCTCAAGGGCGCGACGAGCATCTTCGTTATAAATGATTCTTTTAGACATAATTTTTTGGTAATTGGTGATTTAGAAATACATCGTGGAGCGCTTCGCGCTCTACGAAAAACTAATTAACGATCGCTAAAATATCTTTTTCTGCTAGCAGCACATATTCATCGGTGCCGAGTTTGATGTCAGTGCCAGCATATTTGGAGTAAAGAACTTTGTCTCCAACTTTGACTTCGAGGGCTTGGCGATCGCCTTTATCATCGAGCTTGCCAGGACCTACTGCGGCGATTTCGCCGACTTGGGGCTTTTCTTTGGCGGTCTCAGGCAAGAAAATTCCACCTGCGGTTTTTTCTTCTTTAGCGCTTACTTTGATAAATACGCGATCGGCTAAAGGCTTTACGGTAGTTACGTTTAATGTCGTTGTTGCCATTTATATTCACTCAGTTGACTAGCATTTTTTGGCTTTGTCTAGAGTGGTTTAGCACTCTAGGTGACTGAGTGCTAATTTAACCGAAATGGTTGCAATGTCTATAGTGTGGTTTACCGAACTGAAAAGAGCAGGTTGCGACACGTCGCAACCTGCTCTTTTCAGTTCGGAGGGAAGCGATGCTTCTCTACAAATTAAGCTTCTTCTTTTTCTTCGCCTTGCAGCTTTAGTAAGAAGTATCCAAAGGCAATACCGACGGGAATTAGTACCATCGATAAGACCATAGCGTTACCTATTTCTCCCATAATTTTCTCTTTAAGATAAATAATCTTGATTTTTATTACTTTAGAGATTTTACAGCAAAATATAGATCATAAATCCAAAAAGCTGTGGCGCACGCTGCGCCACAGCTTTTTGGGCTTATGATCTATATCTCTAACTTATTACCTCTACATCGATCGCATCGGCATATTCTTCATACACTCTCTCAGTTTTGCTATCTTTAGATTTACTAGAGGCTTGATCATTTTGATAAGATCCCATGATTTCAGCCTCATCTAACCAAACTGGACGAATCTCGTAATGAACTCGTAAATTACTGGGGGTGCTACGCTCGGCTTCACGGACAAACCTGTTGGCTTCCCATTCTGCTTGAAATGTATTGATCAATTTGAGAGTTTTTAGGCGCTGCCGTTCTAGATATGTCCATACTTCCCAAGCATTGTATTCAGGCTCTTGAGGTGTCTCAATTGTTTCTTCGGGTTCAACAGCCCCTTCAGATTTATCGTCATCATCTAAAGATTTCGGGTCGTCATTTGTGCGATCGCTATTTGTTTGATCTACAAATTCAGATGTTGAAGGCTTTACATCATCTTCAATATCGTGATTATTATTAGACACTTCTTGTGATGATGAAGAATCTGAGCCAAATTGCGATCGCGCTAAACTTTTGATCTCTTTTGCCTGAATCTGTCTCACTAAGGGCGCAACATCAGAAATCGCTTTTACTTCAATTGATGTCTGTGACTGATCAACCCATCCCTTGAAAATTACTTCTTCGCCGTTGATTATTAGTTGATCGCCCACTTCTAAAGCAAAACCTGTTAATGACTTAAATAATGGCTTTGTGTTTGACGATGAACTAAACCCATTAGCATCATTAGCATCTTGAGTACGAGTATCTTGCTTAGGGACATTGATATTTGCCTGACTAGATTTCCCTTTGTCAATCAGGCTTTGGACTCCCCCAGTTGCATTCTCAATTCACCAACTTCAGCATGTAGCGGAGCTAAACAATTTTGAATATGCGCTAAAAGCTCAGGGTGCAAAATAAACGGCGTTGACTCTGAGGCTTCTTCTGATGATTTTGTTGATGTTGTTTGTGAAGGGGTTTCAGGCTCAAACTCACGACTCAATATAGCTAAGATCCAATCTGCGATCGCTTGTTGTTTAGCATCAGCTTTTGTTTTGATTTGGCTCAATAAAGGCAGGGGAAACCGAAGATTCACCTGTTTTGTCCTATGGGGAGTCGCCATTATTTGCCCTTATTTAAAGTTTTTGAGTATCTAATTATAGCAATCGTCATTACAAAACCCACAAATAAGAAGCATCGCACTTAGTGTAATACCTCTTATTTAGCTTTATAGAAATTTCGTTAGTCGATGATAAAATGAGTCTTTGTACTTTTCTAGCTCAAAACCATGACCGATTGGCAGATCGCCGCCGAATTTGAAGACATTCTCTATCACAAAGCCGATGGAATGGCAAAAATCACAATTAATCGTCCCCAAGTTCGTAATGCTTTTCGTCCTAAAACGATTACGGAAATGATTGCTGCTTTTACGGATGCTCGCGAAGATGTTGAGATTGGTGTGGTTTTGCTCACAGGGGCGGGACCTGCAACCGATGGTAAATATGCTTTTTGCTCAGGAGGCGATCAGAAGGTGCGTGGTGATGGCGGCTATATTTCTGAGTCTGGTGTGCCGCGTTTAAATGTGCTTGATTTGCAACGCCTGATTCGGACTATGCCCCAGCCAGTGATTGCCTTGGTAGCTGGTTATGCGATCGGTGGTGGTCATGTGTTGCATGTGGTCTGCGACCTGACGATCGCTGCTGATAATGCCATTTTTGGACAGACGGGTCCAATGGTAGGTAGTTTTGATGGTGGTTTTGGTGCTTCATATTTAGCTCGATTAGTTGGACAAAAAAAAGCGAGAGAAATCTGGTATCTTTGCCGTCAATATGATGCTCAAGAAGCTCTAGACATGGGTTTAGTCAATAAGGTTGTGCCAGTGGAGCAACTGGAAGCCGAGGGTGTCCAATGGGCGCAGGAGATTTTAGATAAGAGTCCTCTGGCGATTCGTTGTCTTAAATCTGCTTTTAATGCTGATTGTGATGGTCAAGCTGGCATTCAAGAATTAGCAGGCAATGCAACTTTGTTGTTTTATATGACGCAGGAAGCTCAAGAGGGAAAGCAAGCGTTTTTGGAAAAGCGCAAACCGAATTTTCGTCAATATCCTAAATTGCCATAAGCAAAAGAGCGTGAGAATGCGCCCCTTCGGGGCGCATTCTCACGCTCTTTTGGTTTTAATATATGATCAAATAAAAAAAACAACCAAGTTTTATGTCAGAAGTTATCCTTTTCAATACTTTTTTCTGGGCTGCTGTGGCGCTACTCGCCTTTGCAACTATTGGCATTGGCTATCTTACTTATCTGGAATGGCAAGATCGTCGCCGTCGGGGAGGAAAAAGTTAAACCACTCATACATGCGATCGCATTTCCAAGGAGTATGCCACGCTAAACCGAGATTAATCGTTTCCACAAAACTTGTGGGTAAGTCAGCATCATTTATGGCTACACAAAATTTAAAATTTGTGATCTGTTCCCATTGTTTTAAATTTTTGAATACGCGCACGATCGCCTGCCGATAGGGATGATTTGGCTGTTCATACCAATCATCAGAAATTTCATTTGAGCGATCAAAACCTAAGTGTACAATCGATAGCTTATTAGCATCATTCTTAGCTAACAGAGCAGGGGCTTGAGTATCCGCATTAGCAAACAAACTGGCAAACACAGTTGATGTTTCTTCTTGCATTAGTAGATCGTTAGCTGAGGAAACTTCTCGTAATTGATCTAGCCATTCCGTCGGTTTATGATCTGTCCAGCGAATCCCAAGCGTGATTAGTTTAGTTTGCAAGAGCAGATGTCCCAGCTTTTCTGCCTTGGTTTCGAGATAGCGCAAATTATGCTCATTAGTTTCGATTAGTAAAGGCAGTCGCCCAACGACTTCAATCCCAAAACCTTTGAGTCCCGCTAGTTTGCGAGGATTATTGGTAATTAAACGCATTTTTTTAATGCCAAGATCATGCAAAATTTGCGCTCCGACTCCATAAGTACGCAGATCAGCTCCAAATCCCAGCTTCTCGTTAGCTTCGACCGTATCTAATCCGCCATCTTGTAGACAATAGGCTTTGATTTTATTAATCAAACCAATGCCACGTCCTTCTTGGCGCAGATAAACGACTACACCCCAATTAGCGAACTCGATCATTTTTAAGGCACTTTGCAACTGTCCACGGCAATCACAACGAAGCGATCCGAGTGCGTCGCCTGTAAGACATTCAGAATGCACGCGCACCAAAACTTCATTGCCAGAAAAATCCTGTAGCTCACCTTTAACGATCGCTAAATGCTCGGTATTATCTAGGGTGTTGCGATAGGCGTAGACCTTAAAGTTTCCAAATAACGATGGCAAATTTGCGATCGCTTCTCTCTGCACAAAGCGATCATGAGCGAGACGGTAACTAATTAGATCGGCAATACTGATTAATTTTAAGTTGTGTAACTTTGCGTATTCAATCAGTTCAGGTAACCGTGCCATTGAGCCATCATCATTTTGGATCTCACAAATCACACCTGCGGGATATAGCCCCGACATTTGTGCCAAGTCAACGGCAGCCTCAGTGTGTCCAGCCCGTTTTAGTACGCCACCATCCTTTGCCCTGAGCGGAAAGATATGCCCTGGTCGCCGCAAATCATTTGGCTGTGTATTTGGGTTAATCGCCGCCTGAATAGTACGCGATCGATCCTCTGCTGAAATTCCTGTCGATGTGCCTTCCACCGCATCAATGCTGACCGTGAATGCAGTCTGCTGGCTATCAGTATTGTGATAAACCATTAGTGGTAAATCTAAGCGATCGAGACGATCCCCTGTTATCGCTAGACAGATTAAGCCCCGTGCTTTCACTGCCATAAAATTTATCATTTCAGGGGTAGCAAATTGAGCTGCACCAATCAGATCGCCTTCGTTTTCACGGTTTTCATCATCGACAACGACAATGAGACGACCAGATTTGAGGTCGTTAAGGGCATCGGGAATAGAGTCAAATTGAAACTTAGTCAAGGCTTATAGTAAGGGCTTCAAGCTATTTATCTCTATCATATAGCAATCTCTATAGTGCATTACATTGCTTTGCCCTGAAATAAAACCCAAGATTTTTGTTGGGAAATAGAAAATAAGTTGTTCTATGATTGAGTATTTATGGCTGTTGCCACTTGTATTAAGACAAACCAAAGCCCAAAAAGTAGAGGCGGCGTGGAGCGCCGTCTCTACTTTTTGGGCTTTATGTCCTAACACACTTGGCAATACCTATATAGGCATATTT
>CASBRC010000412.1 GCA_949128015.1 Synechococcales cyanobacterium PMM_0003 | reverse complement strand
GGATTCGAGCAATGTTGCATCAGTACCAACTAACCAACCGTGATTGGGTTCTTCCTTGTCAAACCATAAATCAAGTGGCGTAATTGCAACGGGCAAGTCAACTTTGTGCCAATTGCCATGATTTGCAGAAGCATTCGGCATAGAAATGCCAAATAATGTCACGCAAATCAGCAATGTACAAAGTGAGAAAGATGTAAGAAAGCGTTTTATGCTTTTTTTCATAAAATTTTTGAAAATTAAATATAAATTACTGCCTATTGAGGCTTTTAAGGGTACAGCTAAATCTGTAAAAGTACCGCAAAGCGGTACTTTTACAGATTTAGCTAGGATTAATCTAGGGCGTAAAGACTGATAAAAAAGGCAACCGCCAGAGCCAAAGATCCGAATATTAGTAAGTTTTTTTGACCTGGAGTCATGACATTAACCCCAAACCCATATCCAAGATTTTCAGTAAAGCCAGAGGGCTTAGCCGCAATACCGATATCTGCAAAAGCTTTTTTCTTAGTATTGCAAACGGGGCAGCGCCAGTCTTGCGGAATGTTTTCAAATGCAGTACCCGCAGAGATATTCCGCTTAGCATCACCTATGGATGGTTCATATATGTAGCCGCATACGCCACATTCATGGCGGTGTAGTTCCTCCTCTATCGTTGGAGTAATTACTTCAGCGTTGACTATTTCTATGTTTTCGGTTTCCGTACTGGTTATTTCGGGTTCCATAAATTTGTTTGCGTTTTTTTGATCGCTTATGACGCGATCGCTTGTTAATTCTGTTACAAATTATTACATCTTTTTGACATGTCTTGATACTGTGACGATGTGAGAAAATGTAGGACTGCTTTAACCTCAAAAATAGTTAACGAGCGTGCAATCTTCTCATCTTCTTTCAACCGAATCAGATCATTTATCTGTCGCCGATCGCATCGAATCTTTTAAAGCTGGTTTTCTTGGCGCGATCGCAAGCGTCTTCGCCTTTTTTGCGATCGCAATGCTACATCACTCTCTGCTCCAAGTTTTGCCACATATTCTTCCAAGTTCACCTGTGCAGCTAATCGCTAGCTTTGAGCTTGGTAGCCCCTTAATTTTATTAATCAAGTTAGGCATGATTGGCTTTTCAGGTTTTTTGTTTGCAGTCACCTATCGCTATATCGTGCGGCGCGATCGCAACTCACATCTCAAATCAGGGGCAATTTTAGCTTTTGCCTGTATTCGTAGTTTTGCCGCAATTGAGCAAGATTTGCCATCACTAACTTTGTTGCCGTTAATTCAAGTAACTTTTGCGATCGCTATCTTGTTACTCGAAAATATTGCATTTTTTGCGATCGTGCAAAGTATCCTCGAAACCGCAATTCAGCAAAAATGGATCACCGCTTTTGGCTCTGTAAAAGATTGATTAATCAAATAAATTTGATTCAAAGGATTTCCAGTCAGGAGATCGCCCATGAGAAAATCAACTAAAATCGTATAAAACCGAGGATTGTATAAGTTGTGAAGGTGAGAGATGTATTAAAAAAGTTAGAAGAGGATGGTTGGTTTATTGCCAGAACAAGGGGCAGTCATCGGCAACTAAAACATGCTACTAAACTAGGTACGGTAACAGTTGCGGGTAAACCTAGCATTGATATGCCAATTGGAACGTTAAAGAGTATTTGGAAACAAGCACAGATAGAGGAATAGTTTATGAAATACGCAGTTGTTATCGAAACTGGCGAAACTAGCTACGGGGCTTATGTTCCTGATTTACCTGGTTGTGTTGCTGTCGCGGAAACTGTGGAAGAGGTTAGAGAATTAATTCAAGAAGCGATCGCTTTTCATTTAGAGTCGCTTACTGAGGATGGGATGGTGATTCCGCGTCCTAGAACGCTATGTGAATATGTTGAACTTGAACCCTTGAGTGCTTGAGCTAATGAAAGCAAGCTCAATTTTTTAACAGGCTTACTTAGTTGCCAAAAAGTGAAACTTTGGTTTGAAATCTTAAAATCCCGTAAAGTAAGGCTTATAAAATTTATCCGTCTATATATGCCAACTGTAGATCAAGCGATCGCCTGTGTTAGAGTTTGCCAGATGCTCTCAAATGGCTATCAGCCAATACATATATTTCGCTACAATGCGAATGCTAATACAGTTTTCATTTTGGCTGGTGTAACTGAGAGTCTAGAAGTTTTGATTTTTCCTGATGGTCAATGGAGGTTTAATGATGATGAAGCCTGACTTTAGTAAGATGACTCGCCAAGAATTACGAGCTTATATCTTGGCTAATCGAGATGATGATGATGCGATCGCAGATCTAATCCAACGCGGAAATCCTAACAGTCCCAAATTCCCTTTTCCGAAAACTGATGCAGATTTAAAAGCAATGCAAGAAATTCTTGGAGACAAGTTGAGTCGTAAATAGGTGTTTAGAGGTATGACAGAACTGCGATCGCTTGTTATTTCTGTTACAAATTATTACATCTTTTTGACATGCCTTGATATTGTGACGATGTGAGAAAATATAGGACTGCTTTAACCCCAAAAATAGTTAACGAGCGTGCAATCTTCTCATCTTATTTCGACCAAATCAGAGCATCTATCTGTCGCCGATCGCATTGAATCTTTTAAAGCTGGTTTTCTTGGCGCGATCGCAAGCGTTTTCGCATTTTTTGCGATCGCCCTGCTACATCACTCTCTGCACCAAGTTTTGCCACATATTCTTTCAGATTCACCTGTGCAGTTAATCTCTATCT